>JBKJMA010000137.1:0-14420 GCA_046596505.1 Sphingomicrobium sp. | reverse complement strand
CTCGAACGGGTCTGCGCCGACCTCAATCTTGCAATCGAGGAAAGCCAGCGCGACGGGTTTCGGCTTGATGTAATCTACCCCGCCGAAGATCCATATGGCGCGATCCTGAGCGGGCCTGACGGTCGGATCCACCTGACGACCAAACCGGGTGCGCGGAGGCCGTCGGCCGAACTGCCGCCATTCAATCCGGAATTCGCGCTGACTCGCTCGGCCAATGATGGCGGGGAGGGGCGTGCCGGCATGCACTACCGCGATCTCATTCCATCGCGGCTCGGCGGCCGTTACGTCGCATCGCACATCAGCATCACGGACGGCGGTCCGGTCGCCGACTGGGTGCATTATCACCGCATCGGGTTCCAGATGATTGCGGTCCGTGCTGGCTGGGTGCGGGTCGTGTATGAGGACCAAGGCGCGCCGTTTGTGATGAACGCCGGGGACATGGTGCTCCAGCCGCCCGGTATTCGACACCGCGTGCTGGACTGTTCGGACGGGCTCGAAGTGATCGAGATTGGATGCCCGGCGCTCCACGAAACCATCGCCGACCATGATCTCGCGTTACCCAACGACAGGTTTGATCCGCAGCGATCGTTCGCTGGACAGCGTTTCCTGCGCCACGTCGCCGCCGAAACGCCCTGGACCACGATCGAAGGTGGTGAGGTGCAGGATACTGCAATGCTCGATGCAACCGGTGGCTTGGCCGAAGTGCGCGTTATCCGCGCTGGGGCAAGCGTTATTGACATCGCGGCCCATGATGGCGAGCTCGTGTTCGGATTTGTCCTTGGCGGTACAGCGCATCTTGCCTGTAGCGACTCATTTGCGCTGGGCCCGGCGGACGCTTTTGTAATTCCCCCAAGAACCGCATGGGTAGTTGGCGCCGCTTCGAACGATTTTCGGCTGCTTCATGTAACGACGGCTGCGCTACGACAATTCGCCTAGCAACCGGACGGCAATCGCCCTTATAGCCGCACCCTAACTCAGGGGGAATTAATGGCCGCCGATCATCAACCGCGTATCGCCGTCCTGCTTCCCTGCTTCAACGAGCAAGCGGCGATCGTTCGCACGATCGAGGGATTTCGCGCGGCGCTGCCCGGCGCGGTCATCTATGTCTACGACAATAACAGCCGCGACCGGACGATCGAGGTGGCGCGCGCCGCCGGGGCAGAGATTCGTACCGAACGGACGCAGGGCAAGGGCAACGTCGTACGGCGCATGTTCGCCGACGTCGATGCCGACATCTATGTCATGGCCGACGGCGACCTGACCTACGATCCCGCCGCCGCGCCGGCGATGGTCAAGCTGCTGCTCGACGACCAACTCGACATGGTGGTGGGCACTAGACTGCACGAAGCGAAAGACGCGTATCGCGGCGGCCATGTGCTCGGCAATCGTGTTTTTACGGGACTGTTATCGAGTTTGTTCGGCCGCAGCTTTTCCGACATTTTTTCAGGCTATCGCGTATTTTCGCGACGATTTGTGAAGAGCTTTCCGGTGCTGTCCGAAGGCTTTGAAATCGAGACCGAGATCTCGGTCCATGCGCTTGAATTGAGGATGCCGGTCGGCGAGGTCGAGACAGCCTATGGCGCCCGGCCCGACGGATCCGAGTCGAAGCTGTCAACCTTCCGGGACGGGTGGCGAATCCTGAAGACGATCGCGACGCTGTATCGGATCGAGCGACCGGTGTTGTTCTACGGGTCGATCGGTGCCGTGCTGCTGATCGCCGCGATCATCCTGTCGATTCCGTTGGTGCTGACCTATCTCGATAGCGGGCTGGTCCCACGCTTCCCGACCGCGATCCTGGTCACCGGCATCACGATCGTCGCGGTGTTGTGCGTGTTTGCAGGGCTGATCCTCGATACGGTCACCCGCGGTCGACGCGAGATGCGGCGCCTCGCATACCTTGCGCAGCCGACGCCAACGCATTGATCTACCGCGGCAAATTCCGGCCTGTTACAGAAATGTCGCACTGCGGACTTTGTTGATACAAGCCGCTGGTCAAACTGGCCGGGATTGATACTCTGCGAGACAACATGGGTTGTTAAAAAAGCATTGATTAACAGGGGAATAAAAATGGGCAACGGCCGTATCATCTTCCGTGCAGGCGTCTCGCTTGGGGCGCTGATTCTGTCAGGCTCCGCGCTTGGACAAAGCTCAATTCCGCCAGCGGACGTTGCGGAAAATCCCGCCAGCGCGGCACAGGAGGAGAGCACCGACGAAGCCATCATCGTCACCGGTTCCCGGATCCGCCGCGACCCGCTGAGCCTGGATTCGCCGGTTACGTTCGTCGACCGATCCGACATCGACAAGACCGGCCTCAACTCGATCAACGATGTGCTGCAGCGCCTCCCGAGCGCCGGCGGCGGGCTGAATGGCAAGTTCAATAATTCGGGCAATTTCGGCAATCCGCCGGATGGCGGCGGAGTTGGCGCGGGTGCCGCGGAAATCGACCTTCGCTACCTCGGATCGAAGCGCACCTTGGTATTGGTGGACGGTCTGCGCTTCGTGAATGCGGCGTCGGCTTCGGGTGTCCCCGGCTCGGTCGACCTCAATGCCATCCCTGAAAGCATGATCGAGCGCGTCGAAGTGCTTCAGGACGGTGCGTCGGCGATCTACGGTTCCGACGCCATCGCTGGTGTGGTCAACATCATTACCAAGAGCCGCCAGAAGGGGCTGGTCGCGACGGCCCAGCTGGGCGGTTATGATGATGGTGACGGCTTCAGCCAGAATTACCAGTTTAGCTGGGGCAATGGCGGTGACGGTCCGACCCAAATCGTCTTCGGCGGCAATTTCGTCAAACAGGATTCGATTAGTTCGGGCGATCGCGATATCTCGCTGTTTCCGGCGCCTTATGCCGACAGCTGCCTTGCCGGCGGTTGCAGCTCGGGGACGCCGCTTGGGCGGTTCATCGTGTTCCCGTCAGTCGATCCGAGGGAAGACTTGACGTTGATCGCGCCTGTGCCGCCCGGCGTCATGCCAACGATTGCTGACTTCCGGTCCTTTGCGGGCAACGCTGACCGGTTCAACTTCGCACCGTTCAACTTCATCCTTACCCCGCTGGAACGGATCGGCATGTTCCTTACCGCCAAGCAGGAACTGGGCGAGAACATGAACTTGTCGGGCAAGATTCTGTTCAACCGACGTAATTCCAAAAATCAGGCGGCACCGCTGCCATTGTTCGTCGGCCCGGACGCGGGCAATGGCAATTTGCTCGACACGATCACGATCGATGCGACCAACCCGTTCAACCCGTTCGGGCAGACCCTTCGCGGCGATGATCCTCTTACGGTAGCCAACGAACAAAATTACGCCTTCATCGGCCGCCGCGTCATCGAAGGCGGTCCGCGACGTTATAATCAGCGGGTCGACACGACCTATGGGACGGTGACGCTCGACGGCAAGTTCCAGGTTGGCGCCCGCGACTGGTATTGGGACGTGAACGGTATTGCCGGACGCAACAAGGCCAAGCAGACGGTGTTCGGAAATATCAATGCTGCAAACCTGCAGCAGGCGCTCGGCCCCGTCGCGTCCTGCACCGGGGCGTGCACTCCGTTCAACATCTTCGGCGGTGTCGGATCGATCACCCCCGAAATGCTCGATTTCGTCAGCTTTGTGCAGGACGACAGCAGCGAGCAGAAATTGTGGGGTGTCAGCGCCAATCTATCGGGCAGCCTGTTCGACCTCCCCGGCGGACCGCTCGCGTTTGCCGTCGGGCTTGAGCATCGCGATCAGAAGGGTCGCTTCGATCCTGACCCAGTTGTCGCCGCCGGGCTTGGGGCGGACATTCCGGCGCTCCCCACCAAAGGTGGCTTCAATATCGACGAGGCCTATATCGAGCTGGTCGCGCCATTGTTGTCCGAGCGGCCATTTTTTCAGCTCCTCGAGATCAATGGCGCTGCGCGCTTCTCCGACTATTCGGCATCCGGATCGACCACGACATTCAAGGCCGGGGTCAACTGGAAGCCGATCGCCGATTTGCGCTTGCGCGGCTCCTGGTCGGAAGGCTTTCGAGCCCCGACCATCGGCGAATTGTTCGGCACGCCGTCGCGCTTCGACCAGGAAATCGTCGATCCATGTTCGGGATCGCCGACCGGCCAGGTCGCGACCAATTGCGCGGCGCAGGGCGTTCCCACCGGTTACACCCAGAACAATCCGCAGATTTCGGTGATCACCGGCGGCAATGAGAATCTGAAGCCCGAAACCTCCAAGGGCTGGAATTTGGGCGCGGTGTACAGCCCCGCGTTCATCCCGCGCTTTTCGGTTGAGGCCAATTATTACAATATCAAGATCAAGGGGGCGATCCAGGCGATCAACGCCAACACCACGTTGCAGCAATGCGTGGTGAATAATGACCCCACGGCGTGCGCATTGGTCAATCGCACCGCGTCGGGCCAGATCGCCAATATCCAGGGTCTGCTCAACAACATTGCTGCGATCGAAACCGAAGGGCTGGATCTGAACTTCAACTACCGCTCCCCGAAAATGGCTTGGGGCACGGTGGGCCTCACCTTCAACAACACCTTCCTGTTCAATTACGACATATTCGTCCCGACCGCGACCGGCACCCAGTTGATCAGCCGGGAGGGAACCGAGCAGGGAAGTCCCGATCAGGCGTTCCCCAAGCATAAGGCGATTGCCATCCTCGATTGGGACACCACTCATTTTGGCGCTTCGCTGACTGGTCGCTACATCAAGAGCGTCAAGGAAACCGAGGCCAACGACAACAAGCTTAACAGCCGGTTCTACACCGACGTCCAGCTGCGCTTCATTTCGCCCGACTTCGCCGAAAATTTCGGTTTCGCGCTGGGCGTCAACAATCTGTTCGACAAGGATCCGCCGGGCTGCATCAGCTGCGGCCTCAACAATTTCGATCCTGGCACCTACGACGTCCCGGGCCGCTATTTCTATGCGCGGGCGACGGTGAAGTTGCAGCGCTGACACTTCGAACGAAAGAATTGGAAAGGGCGGCCGACTTGATCCGGCCGCCCTTTTTGATGCCCCGCACTACAATGGGTTGAACATGCGCGCCTGTCCGCCGATGTAGGTGGCTCGAGCATTTCATTGTCGAAGGACCAGCAGACCTCATGGATCATCAGGATATCGCCGCCCAGCTCGTGCCGATCGTCATCGAGCAATCGAATCGCGGCGAACGCAGCTTCGACATCTTCTCCCGCCTGCTGCGTGAACGGATCATCTTCGTCACCGGCGTGGTCGAAGACGGGATGGCCTCGCTGATCACCGCCCAGCTGCTGTTCCTCGAATCCGAAAACCCGAAGAAGGACGTTTTCATGTACATCAACTCGCCGGGCGGCGTCGTCACGGCGGGCCTCGCGATCCACGACACGATGCAATATATCCGCCCACGCGTTGGCACCGTTTGCATCGGCCAGGCCGCGTCGATGGGCAGCTTCCTCCTTGCCGCTGGCGAGCCCGGGATGCGCGTCGCGCTGACCAACAGCCGGATCATGGTCCACCAGCCGTCGGGCGGGGCGCAGGGCATGGCGTCGGACATCGAGATCCAGGCGCGCGAGATCCTGCGCATGCGCCACCGCCTCAACACGCTGTACGCAAAGTATACCGGCCAGCCGCTCGAGGCGATCGAGATCGCGATGGACCGCGACAAGTTCCTTGAGGCCGACGAAGCCAAGACCTTCGGCATCATCGACGAAGTGTTCGACAAGCGCCCCGACCCGGGCGAGGGCGACACCACCGGCGCCGCCCAGATCACGCCTGTTTAACCCTCGACCTCGAACCTCACGCTAAGATTGCGCTCTTCGCCCTCGGCGAGGAGCGCGATACCCAGGCTTTCCCATTGGTCCTGCGGTGCGTTGAGCGCGCAGTTGGCGTTCTCGACCGGCTCGGCGACGAACATTCCTCCGCTGGCCGGGGCGTACAGCTGAAAGCGCGGGGCAGGGGCGGTCATTCGCACCCGTGCGCCGCGCCCCCAGTCGATCAGCGCCTCGCCGCTCCACCCTTCATAGCCATTGTCGAGCCCGCGGCCGCACACCGGGCCGTTTGACGGATCGTAGCGGCCGGTCGCGGGGATGCGCTCGACCGGCAGGACGTCGTCGTCGATCGTCCACACGTCGGTGACGCCGGTGCTTAGCCGGGTTGCTTCGTCGCAGTCGAAATAGGGGTGGAAGGCGAGTGCACAAGGCATCCGCTCGGGCGACAGGTTGCGGCAGCTGAGGGTGACCGTGAGGCCGTTTTCGTCGAGCTCGAAAACCTGTCGCGACTCGTAGCGCCACGGCCATTCGCCGGGCTCATGGGTGAAGGCGAGGGTCGCCGAGCGGGTGTCCGATTGCTCGACAGTCCACGTCGAGCGCCAGCCCTGGCCGTGGAGCGGACTCGTGTCCCCTGGAAGGTTGGGGGACAGTGTCACCACGCGCCCATCGCATTCAAAACGCCCGCCCCGAATGCGGTTCGAGAACGGCACGAGCGGGAAATTCGCCATCTCGCCGGCATCGATCGCCGCGTCCGGTGCCGAGCGCAACAGCTGCTGGTCGCCGCGCCGGAACCGCGCGATACTCCCGCCAATCTCGGGCGCGAGGTCCAGCGTCAGTTCCCCGGCGCCAAGAGATAGCCAGTTGGTCATAAGCTTCGCAATCTCCGTTGAACGAGCTTAGGCGCAAACGCTTGGGGGAAGGAAGCGCTCAACTCTTCCACCTTTTCCGCCCCTTGCCCCGCCCCGTCCGCCCCTCCATATTCGGAATAATTCAATCGCATTGGGGGGACCGTTAACCGCCTGCGCGGTTGATTGTGCTAAAAAGCAGGCTAGCATGGTCTGCGTCACGAGCCCCCAGGCTCGCTGCTAAGGATGATTATGACGAAACTTTCAGGCGGCGGCGACAGCAAGAGTACCTTGTACTGTTCGTTCTGCGGCAAGTCGCAGCACGAGGTGAGAAAGCTCATCGCCGGGCCGACTGTGTTTATCTGCGACGAATGCGTCGAGCTGTGCAACGACATCATCCGCGAGGAATCGAAGTCGGCGCTGGTCAAGACCCGCGATGGCGTGCCGACCCCGCTCGAGATCTACAAGGTGCTCGACGATTATGTGATCGGCCAGTCCAAGGCCAAGCGCGTCCTCTCGGTCGCGGTTCACAATCATTACAAGCGGCTCAACCACGGCGCCAAGCATGGCTCCGAGGTCGAACTCGCCAAGTCGAACATCCTGCTCGTCGGACCGACCGGCTGCGGCAAGACCTTGCTCGCCCAGACGATGGCGCGGATCCTCGATGTACCGTTCACCATGGCCGACGCGACCACGCTGACCGAGGCGGGCTATGTCGGCGAGGATGTCGAGAACATCATCCTCAAATTGCTTCAGGCGTCGGACTACAACGTCGAGAAGGCCCAGCGCGGGATCGTGTACATCGACGAGATCGACAAGATCAGCCGCAAGTCCGATAATCCTTCGATCACCCGCGACGTGTCGGGCGAAGGCGTGCAGCAGGCGCTGCTCAAGCTGATGGAGGGCACCACCGCCAGCGTTCCTCCACAGGGCGGCCGCAAGCATCCGCAGCAGGAATTCCTCCAGGTCGACACGACGAATATCCTGTTCATCTGCGGCGGTGCCTTCGCCGGGCTCGACAAGATCATCGGCGATCGCCTGCAGGGCAAGTCGATCGGCTTCGGCGCGCATGTCGCCGCGCCCGACGAGCGCCGCACCGGCGAGGTGCTCAAGAATTGCGAGCCAGAGGATCTGCTCAAGTTCGGCCTGATCCCCGAGTTCATCGGCCGCCTGCCGGTCATCGCGACGCTCGAGGACCTCGACGAGGAAGCGCTCATCAAGATCCTCGTCGAGCCGAAGAACGCCCTCGTCAAACAGTATCAGAAGCTGTTCGACATGGAGGATGTCGAGCTCGAATTTTCCGAGGATGCGCTGTCGGCGGTCGCCAAGAAAGCGATCGACCGCAAGACCGGCGCACGCGGCCTCCGCTCGATCCTCGAGGGGATCCTGCTCGATACGATGTTCGACCTGCCTTCGATGGAGGGGGTCGACGAGGTCCATGTCGACAAGGACGTGATCGAAGGCCGCAAGGACCCGGTCCGTGTCTATGCATCCAAGGACAAGAAGTCGGCGGGCGGCGACGCGGCCGCCTGATCAGGGACGATTTCTGAAGGGGAGGGCGACTTTGTTGCGCTCCCCCGGATGACCTCCCATATGGGGGACATGACCCGAACCCTCCCCATCCTGCCGCTGCGCGACATCGTTGTCTTCCCGCACCGCATCGTCCCCCTGTTCGTCGGTCGCGAGAAGTCGGTTTCGGCACTTGAGGCGGCAATGGCCGGCGATAAGGAATTATTCCTCGTCGCCCAGATTGATCCGTCGGAAGACGACCCCGACCATGACCAGTTATACGACCTCGGCGTCGTCGCCACGGCGATGCAGCTGCTGAAGCTCCCCGATGGCACCGTCCGTGTGCTGGTCGAGGGCGTCCGCCGCGCTCGCCTCCTGTCACTCGGCCAGGCCGACGGTCACCAGGTCGCCGAGATCGAGGACGTCGACGATCTCGACGCCGAGGGCCCCGAAGCGCAGGCGCTGATGCGCTCGGTCATCGACCAGTTCGACAATTATGCCAAGCTCAACAAGCGGCTGCCGGCCGAGACCAGCATCCAGCTCGGCGAGATCGAGGATCCGTCGGCGCTGGCCGATGCGGTCGCGTCGAACCTGTCGATCAAGGTGTCGGACAAGCAGTCGCTGCTCGCCGAGCTCCACCCCGCCCGCCGGCTCGAAATGGTGTTCGCCTTCATGGAGGGCGAGCTTGGCGTGCTTCAGGTCGAGAAAAAGATTCGCAGCCGCGTGAAGCGCCAGATGGAGAAGACCCAGCGCGAATATTACCTCAACGAACAGTTGAAGGCGATCCAGCGCGAACTCGGCAACGAAGGCGAGGAAGGGGCCGACGAGCTCGCCGATCTCGCCCAGAAGATCCGCAAGACCAGGCTCAGCAAGGAAGCCCGGACCAAGGCCAATGGCGAGCTCAAGAAGCTCAAGGGCATGGCGCCGATGTCGGCCGAGGCGACCGTCGCGCGCAACTATCTCGACGTGCTGCTCGGGCTGCCGTGGGGCAAGAAGTCGCGCCTCAAGCGCGACATCGCCGAGGCGCAGGCGATCCTCGACGAGGACCATTACGGCCTCGAGAAGGTCAAGGACCGGATCGTCGAATATCTCGCCGTCCAGGCGCGCACCAACCGCCTCAAGGGCCCGATCCTGTGCCTCGTCGGTCCGCCGGGCGTCGGCAAGACCTCGCTCGGCCGTTCGATCGCCCGCGCCACGGGCCGCGAATTCGTCCGTCAGTCACTCGGCGGTGTGCGTGACGAGGCCGAGATCCGCGGCCACCGGCGCACCTATATCGGCTCGCTCCCGGGCAAGATCATCTCGAACCTCAAGCGGGCCGGCACATCTAACCCGCTGTTCCTGCTCGACGAGATCGACAAGCTCGGTCAGGATTTCCGCGGCGACCCGGCCTCGGCGTTATTGGAAGTGCTCGACCCCGAGCAGAACGCCAAGTTCCAGGATCATTATCTCGAGCTCGACTACGACCTCAGCGACATCATGTTCGTGACCACCGCCAACTCGCTCGACATGCCGCAGGCGTTGCTCGACCGGATGGAGATCATCCGCCTCGAGGGCTATACCGAGGACGAGAAGGTCGAGATCGCCCGCCGCCACCTGATCCCGAAACAGATCGAGGCCCACGGGCTCAAGGACGGCGAGATGATCTTCGCCGACGATGGCCTGCGCGCGATCCTGCGCCACTACACCCGCGAGGCCGGCGTCCGCACCTTCGAACGCGAACTGGCCAAGGTCGCGCGCAAGTCGCTCCGCCAGATCCTCGAGAAGAAGGTCGAGAGCGTCACGCTCACCGCCGACAACATCGGCGATTACCTCGGCGTGCTGCGCTACCGCTATGGCATGGGCGAGGAAGAGGATCAGGTCGGCGCGGTCACCGGGCTCGCCTGGACCGAGGTCGGCGGCGAATTGCTGACGATCGAGGCGGTCACCGTTCCCGGCAAGGGCAATATCAAGACTACCGGCAAGCTCGGCGACGTGATGCAGGAGTCGATCGCGACGGCGATGAGCTTCGTGAAAGCGCGCTCGCCGTCCTATGGGGTCAAACCGTCGATCTTCGCGCGCAAGGACATCCACGTCCACCTGCCCGAGGGCGCAGTGCCCAAGGACGGCCCCTCGGCCGGCATCGGCATGGTCACGGCGATGATCTCGACCCTCACCGGCATCCCGGTGCGGCGCGATATCGCGATGACCGACGAAGTCACGCTGCGTGGCCGCGTGCTACCGATCGGTGGGCTCAAGGAGAAACTACTGGCAGCCCTGCGCGGCGGCATCACCACCGTCCTCATCCCGGCCGAGAATGAAAAGGACCTCGCCGAGATCCCGGCCTCGGTGAAGAACGCGCTGACGATCATCCCCGTCTCGCACGTCGACGAGGTGCTGGCGCGGGCCATGGCGACTCCGCTTATCCCGATCGAATGGACCGAGGCCGACGAGCATGCCGCCGAACCCATCAACCTGCCGCATCCGGCGGGGCAGGGGGCACCCGTTCGTCACTAGGCGCAACGAAATGCTGGCGGCCGGTCGATCCGATCGCGCCGCCAGTCGCAACCGGCTTTGACTTCGCCCCAACTCTGCTCCTAACAGCGCCCAACCGCGAAACTCAGTTCCGGACCAGCCCGGCTGACTTGCATCATGGAGCGTAATGTCGATGAACAAGCAGGATCTGATCACCCAGGTCGCCGACCGTGCCGGCCTCACCCGCAACGATGCCGCACGCGCGGTCGAGACGATGCTCGAGGTCGTGACTTCGGCCTTGAAGCGCGGCGACGAAGTGCGGCTGGTCGGCTTCGGCAACTTCTCGGTGACTCGCCGCAAGGCCTCGATCGGGCGCAACCCACGCACCGGCGAGCCGATGCAGATCGAGTCCAGCGTCCAGCCCAAGTTCCGCCCCGGCAAGCTGCTCAAGGACGCCATTCGTTAGCGCGTTCACGAGGCTTGACGCGAGGCTGGACACCCGTTTCGGCCTCGCCTAAGCGCTTGCCTCCGACGCGGTCGTGGGCGCGTAGCTCAGTGGTAGAGCACACCCTTCACACGGGTGGGGTCGCAGGTTCAATCCCTGCCGCGCCCACCATGCCTCGCCGTAAATCACGGGGGTATGCTTGACGCCGACTGAAGCGCCCGCCGTGAGCCCCGGCACCCGCCGCATCCTGCTCGCCAGCCTCGTCGGCACCTCGGTCGAATTCTATGACTTCTACATCTATGCGACCGCCACCAGCCTGGTGTTCGGGCCGCTGTTCTTTCCCTCGAGTTCGCCCTCGGCGCAGCTGCTCGCGGCCTATGCGAGCTTTGGCCTGGCGTTCCTCGCACGCCCGATCGGCGGCATCCTGTTCGGTCATTTCGGCGACCGCGTCGGACGCAAGTCGACGCTCATCGCCTCGCTGATGTTGATGGGCATCGCGACCTTCCTGATCGCGTTCCTCCCGCCCTATGCCGCGATCGGTTGGGCCGCGCCCGCCTTGCTCTGCCTGTTGCGGCTGGCGCAGGGCCTCGGCCTTGGCGGTGAGTGGAGCGGCGCGGCGCTGCTTGCGACCGAGAATGCGCCGCCCGGCTGGAGCGGGCGTTTCGGCTCGGTGCCGCAGTTCGGCGCGCCGATCGGGTTCATCGCCGCCAATGGATTCTTCCTCGTCCTCGGAGCGCTGCTGACCCCGGCGCAGTTTCTTGCCTGGAGCTGGCGTCTGCCGTTCCTCGCCAGCGCGATTCTCGTCGCGCTCGGCCTGTGGGTGCGCCTCAAGCTCGTTGAAACGCCAGCCTTCCGCGCCGCGCTCGAAGAGGCGCCACCCCCCGCGGTCCCGTTGTCGGAAGTCATGCGCGGCCACCTCGGGCTGACCGTCGCCGGCACGCTCGGCGTCGTCGCCTGCTTCGCCATCTACTATCTCTCGACCGCCTTTGCGCTCGGCTATGGCACGACGAAGCTCGGTTATGACCGCCAGTCGTTCCTCGCCGTGCAGCTCGGCGCGATCCTGTTCCTGGGAGCGGGCATCGGCTTGGCCGGCTGGGCCTCCGACCGCTTCCGGCCATCGACCGTGATGCTGTGGGGATGTGTCGGGGCGATCGTTTCGGGCGTCGCGCTCGCGCCGCTGCTCGGCGGCGGGTCGCTCGGCAAGGTGTTCCTGTTTCTCGCGCTGGCGCTGTTCAGCATGGGGTTCGTCTACGGCCCGCTCGGGGCGTGGCTGACCAGTCTTTACCCGGCACGGGTCCGCTACACCGCGACCGCGCTCGCCTTCAACCTCGGCGGTATCATCGGTGGCGGGCTCACCCCGGCGGTCGCGCAATTGCTCGCGACTCGCGGCGGGCTCGGGCTTGTCGGCGCCTATCTTGGCGGCGCGGCACTGCTCAGCATGATCGGCATCGTCGCGGCGCGCCGGGCAACCGTGAGAACTCCGGCCTAGCGCAGATAATCCGCGTGGAAGCTGCCGACGCGCTGGATCTCGGTCCAGTCCTCGAAGAAGATCTCGCGTCCCTTGCGGCGGATCAGTCCCTGCCGTTCGAGTTCGGCGAACACTCGATTGACGTTGACCGAGGTCTGGCCGGTGATGTCGGCGATCTGCTGCTGGGTGAACGGATTGATCAACGCCTGATTGGCGACGTCGATATGGCTCCGCTCGGCTGTTTCGCACAGCAAGTGCGCGACGCGCGCAGTTGAGTCGCGGCGGCCGCAATTGACCAGCCATTCATAACCGATCGCTGCGTGACGCTCCATCAACGTCATGAAAAAGAGCCCGAATTCCGGATCTGTCCCGACGATTGCGTCGAAATCCTCGCGCTTCCCGACCAGCACTTCGCTGCGCATGATCGCCTGGATGCCGTAATCGGCCTGGCCCTCACGCGGCAGAATGCCTTCCCCGGTGAAACGCAGCGCGATGATCTGTCTCCGCCCGCTGCCATCGGACATATATTTGCTGAGCAGGCCTGACTGGACGAAAAACACTTCGTCGCGGGCGACCCCGGGCTCGCGGAAGGGCCGCCGCGGCTCGACCGTCACCTGGCGGTGCGGCATCTGTTCGAGCTGCCGGGCGAGCGCGGGGCGCAACCCGACCCGAATCAGTGTGTCCGCGAGCGCAGCAGCAGCTACGCGATTGACAGGCGAGTTTCGGCTCTTGGCCATTTGTAACATCCTATCCCCCAGCTCCTGAATGGGCGCGAAGCTAGTTTGAAACAAGCGTGCGCCAGAATCTTACAATCAGCGGCAATTGTCTGGGGCAATGTCTTCCGTTGCGGCTGGCAGTACAACCGTAGGGACATTACGGTGCTGTGTCGATTCGGCGACTTTTCGGTGCGGTACAAACTCCTGCTCGCTTGCCAAGCATCCCCCCCGCGCATAAGTAGCCGACGGCGTCTTAAGGCGCGCCGTGGCGATCGTAGCTCAGTTGGTTAGAGCATCGGTTTGTGGTACCGAGGGTCGCGGGTTCAAGCCCCGTCGATCGCCCCATTTTTCAGTGATTCCAAGGGCGAATCTTCAACATGCAGACCCCATGGGGCTTCCCCGACTTCGACGCGCACGAAGCACTTCACCTGATCCATGACGAAGCGACCGGGCTGCGCGCAATCATCGCCGTCCACTCGACCCACCTCGGCCCGTCCGCGGGCGGGACTCGTTTTTGGCATTATGCCGACGACGCCGACGCGCTGACCGATGTGCTGCGCCTGTCGCGCGGGATGAGCTATAAGAACGCGATGGCCGGGCTTCCGCTCGGCGGGGGAAAGGCGGTCATTCTCGCCGGTGAGGATCGCCTCAAAACGCCGGGACAGCTCGCCGCGTTCGGCACCGCGATCGAACGGCTGGGCGGGCAATATATCACCGCCGAAGACGTCGGCATGACCGTCGCCGACATGATCGAGATCGCGCGCAAGACGCGTTTTGTCGCGGGGCTTCCCGTCGCCGGCGGCGCGGTCGGTGGCGATCCCGGACCGCACACTTCACTCGGCGTATTTCTCGGTATCAAGGCCGCGGTCAAGCGCGCGCTCGGCAAGGACAGCGTCGCCGGGCTCCACATTGCGCTCCAGGGCGCGGGCAGCGTCGCCAGTGGCGTCGCGCTCCACGCCGCCGCCGAGGGCGCGAACCTCACCATCGCCGACGTCGATGCCGCCCGCGCGCAGGCCCTCGCCAGCCAGGTCAATGGCAAGGTCGCCGATCCGGCCGACATCCTGTCGCTCGACGCCGACGTCGTCAGCCCGTGCGCGCTTGGCGCGATCCTCACAGAGCAGTCGATCGCCGCGCTCAACACTCCGATCATCGCCGGTGGCGCCAACAACCAGCTCGCTACTCCCGAGGACGGCGAGCGGATCCACGCCCGCGGCATCCTTTACGCCCCCGATTACGTCATCAATGCCGGCGGGATGATCAACGTCT
>JBKJMA010000212.1:0-4788 GCA_046596505.1 Sphingomicrobium sp. | reverse complement strand
GCGCACTGGCGGTCGATCGACATGCCCGACACGCCGACGCCGAGACCGGCGCGCAATGCTGCCGTGCGTCCGATCGTCGTCTGAACGCCCTGTTGGAGCGCGGCGCCCATCACGACGTCCTCGATTTCGCTCGCCTCGACCCCGGCGCGCTCGACGGCGGCGCGGATCGCGTGCGCGGCGAGGGTGGGGGAGGGGGTGGCGTTGAATGCCCCGCGATAGGCGCGGCCGATCGGGGTGCGGGCGGTGGAAACGATGACGGCGTCGCGAGCAGACATTTTTCTCTCCTGGCAGAAATTAGACGAACATCATCCCGAGCCAGATCGCGGTCAACGCGGGCTTGGACTCGCCCTCAATCTCGACCGTGACGGTGTGGCGGGTGAGTAGCTGGTGGGGGGTCTTTTGCTCGATCGAGTCGAGGGTGAACTGGCCGCGCACGCGCTTGCCGCTGCGCACGGGGGTGATGAAGCGGACCCGGTCGAGCCCATAATTGACCGCCATTCTGAGCGTGTCGGGGGCGAGCATGACGTCGGCGGCCATCCGGCTGAGCAGCGACAGCGACAGAAACCCATGCGCGATGGTCCCACCGAACGGGGTCTGCGCTGCCGCCGCGGGATCGACATGAATGAATTGATGATCGTCAGTCGCGTCGGCGAATGCGCTGATCCGCGACTGGTCGACGAGGATCCATCCCGACGTCCCGATATCGGTCCCGATCCGGGCGCGGATTTCGTCGAGGGAGGCGATCGGCATGGCCCCGTCCTAGGCGCGCATCGCGGGGCGCCGCAAGCCCAGCCGATTTGACGTTACGGCAAGGCGGCGGCACCTTGGTAGGGCGGCACCAATGCTCCATCGGGCAACGCACTGAAAGCCGTCTGGGTCGGCGTCGCCAGAAGTAGATTCGCGCCTTCCAGCCCGGTCAGCAGCGCGGTCAGGATCGCCGACTTGCGCGACGCATTATGGTCATATTCGAGGCTGTCATCGTCATAGATCAGCTCGTGATCGAGACTGGACGCGCCCAGCCCGGTCAGCGAGCAGCGCACCAGCGTACAGCCCGGCGCCGCGCGCACTGCGGTTGCCGCGATCCCGCTGACTTCTGTCAGCCGCCCCGCCGAAGTTCTGAGCCCTAGCCCGAAGGCTACCACCACCCGCCGCCGGTGCGCCTCGGCGAGATTGTGGATCTCGCGCTCGAGCAGCTTGGTGTTGGCCATCACCACCAGCTCGCCGGTCACGGCGCGCAGCCGCGTCGTCTTCAGCCCGATACGCTCGACCGTCCCGGTGGTCGTATCATAGCGGATCGTGTCGCCGCGCCGGAACGGCCGGTCGAGCAGAATCGACATCGCCGCGAACAGGTCGGAGAAAATACCCTGCGCAGCGAGCCCGATGGCGATCCCGCCAACTCCCAGCCCCGCTACCAGCGCGGTGACATTGACCCCGATATTGTCGAGGATCACCACGACCGCAATGCCGAACAGCGCGGCTGACACGATCACCCTGATTACGCCATAGGCATTGCCCAGCGCGGTGCCGCCCGGCTCCTCGCCAATGTTGCGGTGGATAACGCCGAGCACCAGTTCGCGCGCCCACACCGCCGCCTGCAGCGCGGCAGCGACGGTGAACAGCACGAACAGCAAATGCTCCGGCCGAGGAGGCATGTCGGCATAGCGCGCGACGCTGTCGGCGGCGGCGGCGATCATGAACCATAGCGAGGTCTTCGCCAGCACCCGCCCGACCACGCCTTTCCACGACGCCCCGTGCGGGTCGCGCGCTACGATCCGGTGCCCGAGCCAGCGCAAGCCGAGCATGACCAGCACCAGCATCGCCGCGACCAGCGTTCCCACCAGCAACGCGTCGCGGTTGGCCCCGAGCCAGTCGATCGTCCCGTTGAGATATTTCATCACACCCCGCATTTCCTGACGAGGGCTTGGCGCGCCGCGCGTCGCCGATCAAGCCTTGGCGCTTTTGTCCGGCTGGCGCCGCCGCGGCTGCTTCTTGAGGAACGCCATCATGCCCACCTCGGCGCGCGACAGACGCCGACGCGGCCGTGGCGTCTCAAAATCCGCCAGCGCATTGCGCGGATCGTCGCGCACCGCCTCGATCAGCCGCGGATGGACATAGGATTTGCGGCTCATCGCGACCGTATTGCCAAGCGCCTCGGCAACCGGCTCGACCATCGTCTTGACGCTCAGCCGCTGGCCTTCCTCGCTGTCCAGCATCTGCTCGAATGCAATCACGCTCGCCCCCCAGGTGCGAAAGCTCTTCGCCGTGAAATCGCCCCCTGACGCCTCGCGCAGATAGGTATTCACGTCCGCCGAAGTGATCGCATGCGGCTCGCCGTCGTCGCCAACATATTGAAACAAATTCTGTCCCGGCAGTTCCTGGCAGCGCGCGACGATCCGCTTTAAATTCGCATCGGAGATCGCGACTTCATGGACGATGCCATGCTTGCCGGTGAACTTCATCATCAGCTTATTGCCGCGCTTCTTGAGATGGCGGTTGCGCAGCGTCGTCGCGCCGAAGCTCTTGTTGGACCTGGCATATTGTTCGTTGCCGATGCGTATATGCTGAGTATCGAGCAGTCGCACCACTGCCGCCAGCACGGTGTCACGCGACAGGGTGCGCTTCTTCAGGTCGGCCTCGACCCGCTTGCGGATCTTCGGCAGCGCCGCTCCGAAATCCAGCGTGTCGGCATATTTCGATTTGTCGCGCCGGGCGCGGAATTCCTCGTGATAGCGATATTGCTTGCGCCCGCGCGCATCGCGCCCGGTCGCCTGCAGATGCCCGTCCGGGTCGGGGCAGAACCACGCATGGCTATAGGCCGGGGGCAGGGCGATGGCGTTCAACCGGTCGATTTCGTCGCGATCGGCGATCCGCTTGCCGTCGAGGGCGAAGTAGGCCCAGCCGAGCCCTTTCTTCTCGCGTGTGATGCCCGGCTTGCTGTCGGTCGAATGGCGTAACATCGGGCACTTTCTTGTAGCGGACAGTTTCGGGCCTAATGGCGGGCGCGACGGCAAGTTCCGTGGCGCACGATTAGGGGCGAAGAATGATCAGTATCGGCGAGGCGCATATCCTCATCATGGCGACCGACGGGTTCGAGGAAAGCGAGTTGTTCGGCCCGCGCGAAATCCTCCTCGCGAAGGGCGCGCGGGTGACCCTCGCATCCCCGACGCGCAACCCGATCCAGGCGACCGTGCTCGACGACCCTGGCAAAACCATCCGCCCCGACCTCGCCATCGCCGACGCCCGCGCCGACGATTATGACGCGCTGCTGCTCCCCGGCGGTGTGATCAACCCCGACGCGCTGCGCACCAACGCGGCGGCGATCGCGCTGATCAAGGCGTTCGTCGCCGCCGCCAAGCCGGTCGCCGCAATCTGTCACGGCCCGTGGCTGCTGGTCGAAGCCGACGTCGTGCGCGGTCGCCGGGTCGCCTGCTGGCCGTCGATCGCCACCGACCTTCGCAACGCCGGCGCCGAGGTGGTCGACGAGCCCGCGGTAACCGACGGCTGCTTTGTCACCAGCCGCAATCCTGACGACGTTCCCGCCTTCAGTGCCGCGCTGATCTCGGCCATCGAACGAAAAAGCGCAGCCGCTTAACCGTCCGCCAAGTATTGCGCGCTATCCCTCGAAGCGATGAAGCCGAGCGCACATTTGACCGTGGGGGACCGCATCGCCGAACTGACCGGGTCCGCCGCCCTGGCCTCCGGCCTGGGCGGATCGGCATGGCTGCTTGCGCCTGTGCTGGGAATTTCCTCAGCAGTTTTCGCGGCGGCGGCATCGGCGATCGGTGCCTTCATCGGCTGGGGTGCGGTTCGCGCCGCGCCCGGCAATGGTACGCGACAGGCGCTGCCGAGCTTCGACGTAACGCCGATCGAAACGCTTGAATCCGGCCCCGACGAGGAGTGCGAACTGCTGCTCCAGGACAAAGTGGCGACTCCGCCGGGCGACACGCAGTTCGTTCGCCTCTTTGTCGTCGACAACAGCCCCACGGCCGGACAACTCCAGGCCCGCATCGACGCTCATCTGCACGATCAGTCGAGCCGCGACCCCAAGACCGCGCTGACGCCGTGGGATGGCTCCCCAGCCATCCCCCCAGTCATCCCGGACGCCAGCGACGCGCTTCACGCCGCGCTCGCCGATATCCGCCGTACGCTTCAGCGGCAGTAATCAATCGGGCAGATGCTGCCCCGGCTGGCTCACTCGATATTCACCCCCTCGTCGGCCCGGAATTTTCACACGAGCGATACCAAAAAAAACGGGCCATCCATTGAGGGCGGCCGCCGAACGCGGGTTTGTTTGGGCGATAGCCGCTGGTGGGCGCATTGAGTAGCGAACCGCTCTTAGCTTCAAATTCCCTGCTATTCCCTGTAAATTACGAATTCTTGGATCATTTTCACCCGTTTGCGTGCCTTTCTTGACTGAAATCCGACAAAAAATGGTCTCTACGCCTGTTTCAGTGCAGGGAATGTAATTCCATAAAGCAAGGAATCTTAATCCGCTGAACAGGGAATCTGTTCAATCGAAACGGGAGCGTTGGCGGATGAACTGACCGGCCCCTGGCGATTGGTCAGGAGGTTTCACGCTTTGTGGCGCGGACGCCGCGTCGGCATGTCAGCTTCGCGTCGAAGTTTTGCCATTTCTTCATCGACGGGCAAGATTTCCCGATCCTTGATCAGGCAGCCAGAGACGCGCTGAGGCTGCATCTGGGGCGGGATGGGTTCCTCGGCGCTGAACTGGGCTATAATGGCTTTTGTGGGGCTCTCGGCCGGCACAAGACGGCCTACTTACTGGAG
>JBKJMA010000086.1:0-9990 GCA_046596505.1 Sphingomicrobium sp. | reverse complement strand
ATCGAGCATGGTGAGGGCAGTCGGCTGGTCGATGTCGACGGCCATGAATATACCGATTTCTGCCTTGGCGACACCGGCGCGATGTTCGGCCATGCCAGCCCGCCGGTGGTCGCCGCGTCAACCAGTCAGGCCGCGCGCGGCTTCACCCAAATGCTGCCGACGCGCGACGCCGCGGTCGTCGGCAAGCTCCTCCGCGAGACGTTTGGATTGCCAGTATGGCAGGTGGCGCTGACCGCGACCGACGCCAACCGCTTCGCCCTGCGCGTCGCGCGCGCGGTCACGGGGCGGCCGAAGATCCTGGTTTTCAACGGCTGCTATCACGGCACTGTCGACGAATGTTTCGTCTGCCTCGTCGATGGCGAAGCGCGTACTCGGCCCGGAATGCTCGGCCAGTTCGTCGACCTGACCAGCCAGGCAGCGGTGGTCGAATTCAACGACTTGCCCGCACTGGAGGCCGCACTGGCCGGCGGCGACATCGCCTGCGTTATCACCGAGCCGGTCCTGACCAATTCGTCGATGGTCCTGCCCGACCCCGGCTTTCACGACGAGCTTCGCCGTCTGACCCGCGCGGCAGGCACCTTGCTGCTGATCGACGAAACCCACTGCATCTCGTCGGGCTACGGCGGCTACACCCGCGTCCACGGGCTCGACCCCGACCTGTGGGTGTGCGGCAAGGCGATCGCCGGAGGCGTGCCAACCGCCGTCTGGGGCATGACCAAAGCGGTTGCGCTCGGCTATGAGCAGGCGCTGCGCGACAAGCCGCCCGGCCACAGCGCGATCGGCACGACGCTCGCCGCCAATGCCCTGTCGCTTGCCGCGCTGCGCGCCAATCTCGAGCAGGTCATGACCCGGGCCAACTATGCCGCGATGGAGGCCCTCGCCGAACGCCTCGCCACCGCCCTCAACCGCGAGGTCGCGGCGGCCGGCCTGCCGTGGCACGTCGCCCGCGTCGGCGCGCGAATCGAGTTCATCTTCTCGCCCGTACCGCTCCGCAATGGCACCGAGGCCGCGGCGACCCACCTCCCCGAACTGGAGCAGGCAATCCACCTCGGCCTGCTCAACCAAGGCGTGCTGATCGCCCCGTTTCACAATATGATGCTGGCCTCGCCCGCCACCAGCGACGCCGACGTCGACCGCCTCGTCGCCGCAACCGCCGCAACGCTCGGGCGTCTCATTGGCATTGATCCGCTCGCCTCCGCGCAATAGCCGCCGAGCTCGGGCAAGACGGGGCTTGGCGTCCCCCTCTGCTTAGCCAAGCGCTTCGATGATCGTGACATTGGCGATCCCGCCGCCCTCGCACATCGTTTGCAGCCCGAAGCGTTTGCCACGGGCGCGCAAGGCGTGGACCAGCGTCGCCATCAGCTTGGTTCCGCTCGCGCCCAACGGGTGACCGAGCGCGATCGCGCCGCCGTTGACGTTGAGCCGCGCGGGGTCGGCGCCGAGCTCCTTGAGCCACGCCAGCGGCACCGGCGCGAATGCCTCGTTGACCTCGTACAGGTCGATGTCGCCGATCGCCCGGCCCGATCGCTCGAGCGCGCGGCGGGTCGCCGGGATCGGCTCCATCAACATGATCACCGGGTCGCCGGCGGTGACCGTCAACTGCTCGATCCGCGCGATCGGGGTGAGGCCATGCGCCTTTAACGCGCGCTCGTTGACGATCAGCACGCCCGATGCCCCGTCGCAAATCTGGCTGGCGTTGCCGGCGGTGATAACGCCGCCGGGCTGGAGCGTCTTGAGCTGCGCCAGTCCCGCCATCGACGCGTCGCGACGAATGCCCTCGTCGCGGGTATGAAGCGTTTCATGTCCGTCGGCGTCGACCACCCGGAGCGGAACGATCTCTTCGCCAAATGCCCCGGCGTCGGTCGCCGCGGCGGCCTTGCGATGCGATTCCACCGCGAAGGTGTCCAGCTGGTCGCGGGTGAAGCCATAGCGATCGGCGATCATTTGAGCGCCGGTGAACTGGCTGAACTGGGTCACCCCGAACCGCTCGAGAATCGCCTCGCTCCACGGACCGACTCCGACCCCGGCCTGCATCGCGAGCATGGTCGGTGAACCCATCGGCACGCGCGTCATATGCTCGACCCCGGCCGCAATGACCACGTCCTGCGTACCCGACATCACCGCCTGCGCCGCGAAATGCAGCGCCTGTTGCGAACTTCCGCACTGACGATCGATGGTCACCGCCGGTACGCTCTCGGGCAGCGACGAGGCGAGTACCATGTTGCGCCCGACGTGAAAGCTTTGCTCGCCAACCTGGGATACGCAGCCGACGATGACGTCCTCGATCGCGGCGGGGTCGATCCCGCTTTTCGCAAGCAGCGCGTCGATCACCGCGGCGCCCATGTCGGCCGGGTGCCAGTCGCGCAGTGCGCCGTTGCGGCGCCCCCCCGCGGTACGAAGTGCGTCGACGATATAGGCTTCAGCCATATTCTGCTCCTGCTGGTGCCGCCGCGGCGGAATGATCGATGGAGGACGTCATGCCGGTCGAGGGAAGATGATCGCGCCCTTGATTACGCTCGTCCAACCACGCGCGCGCCACGGGCGAAGCGACCCAGCGCAGTGCGTTGCCGACCAGCGTGCGGTAGGCGGGATTGGCGAAGGCGGCCGGCCCGTCCCCCGGCTGGAGATAGACCAGCGGACTGTTCCCCGCGGCCTTGACCCAGCCGATGACGCGACAATCGGCGGGCGGTACCCAGTCGCGCTCGTCATCAATCCTGCGCACGGCATGACACGCCGAGCGGAATGGGCCGGCGATCGGATCGCGCCGCACCAGCGGCTCGACCACATCGTCGAAAACCTCGAAACGATAGGGCTCGTCGTCGATCTCGAACCTCTCCGGAACGCCTTCCAGCACCGGGTGCGGCGGCGCGGTGGTAACCGCAAAGCGCGCCTTGGGGACAAAGCCCGATTCCGGCCGTTGCACCCCGCGGACAACCGCCGGCCGATAGAGAAACGCCCCGCCCAGCGCCTCGGCGTAAGCCGGCCAGCCGGGCCAGCCGGCAATCGCGTGGTGCAGTGCGACGATGCCCTTGCCCTCGTTTAGCAGCGCGCGAAACCCGTTCACGAATTCGGGCGGCGGCGCGACCGGCTCGGGCCGCGATTCGACCGGAGATGAAAAATCCAATCCCGGCATGTCGTAGAGCAGGAGCGCGTCATAACCACGCATCGCGTCGGGGTTCATCAGCATCGCCGCCGCCGGCTGATCGACGAAGGTCGGCACGATCCCGACCGCGCGAAGCATTTCTTCGAACGCGTCGCGCGCGAAGGCATGCCCGCCGGTCGCGACGAACACGCGCATCCCGCTCACGCCGCATCCGCCCGCTTGGCCGTGCGAGCGCGCTCGGTTACGCTGGCCCACCACGAGGGGAACGAGCCATGACCGGATTGCGCATCGAGCGGCGCGGCGCGCTGATGATCCTGACGATCGACCGGGAAGATCGCCGCAACGCGCTCGACAGCGAGACCTCGGCGACGCTCGACCAAGCGGTCGACGAGGGCGAGCGCGATCCCGGAGTCGCCGTCTTGATCCTCACCGCCGTGGGTACCCGCGCGTTCTGCTCGGGGATGGACATGAAGGAAGCCGCCGCCAACGGCCCCGGATCGGGACTTATCCCCGGCCGCGGATTCGGCGGCATTACCCAGCGCCGACGAACCAAGCCGCTGATTGCCGCGATCAACGGCGCCGCGGTCGCCGGCGGCTTCGAGATCGCGCTCGCCTGCGACATCGTCCTCGCTGCCGACCATGCGGTGTTCGCGCTGGCCGAGGTTCGCCACGGCATGTTCGCCTTCTCGGGCGGGATCCAGCGGCTCGCGCGGATGGTTCCGCGCCAGACAGCGCTCGCGCTGATCCTGACCGGCGAGCCGATCGGCGCGCGGCGGATGGTCGAGCTCGGTCTCGCTAGCGAAGTCGTCCCCGCCGCCGCGCTTCTCGACCGCGCAATCGCGATCGGCGAGATGATCGCTGCTTTTCCCCAGGAAGGGGTGCGCAACGCCAAGCTGCTCCACGACCTCGCCGCCGATGCCGCGATCGACGACAGCCTGTGCTTCGGCAGGGCGTGGGGCGAAGCGACGCTCGGCGGCGAGGCGATCCGCGCCGGGATCGCGGCCTTCGCCGGCCCCAAAGACTAGACTCTTCACAGCGTCGCCGGTCCGCCGAGGATGACCGTCGCCTGGCTCGACAGCGTCCCGCCACTGCCGTGTGCCAGCGCCACGTCGGCCCGGGTCAGCTGGTTGGCGGCTTCGCCCCGTAATTGCCGCGCCGCCTCGGCAATCGCGAGCAGCCCGTACATGCCCGGATGGGCGCACGACAGGCCGCCGCCATCGGTGTTGACCGGTCGCGCGCCCCCTGGCCCGATCCGCCCGTCCGCGACGAACCGCCCGCCTTCGCCCTTGGGGCAGAAGCCGAGATCTTCGAGAAACAGGATCGAGTTAATCGTAAAGGCGTCATAGAGCTGGACGACGTCAATCTCGTGCGGCCCGACCCCGGCCATCGCATAGGCGCGCGGGCCGCTCTCGGCGGCGGCGGTGGTGGTGAGGTCGGCGGCTTGCGAGATGGCGCTGTACCAGGTCGCCGCCGGCGCGCCGAGAACGGCGACAGGGCGTTTGGCGAGGTCGCGCGCGCGGTCGGTCCGGGTCATGACGATCGCCGCCGCGCCGTCGGTCACCAGGCAGCAATCGCGCGCGCCGAGCGGCGACGAGATCATCCGCGCGGCGAGGCAATCCTCGATCGTCAGCGGCCCCTTGGCGAAGGCTTCCGGGTTCGTGTTCGCCCAGTTTCGCGCGGAAACCGCGACCTCGGCCAACTGCTCCCGGGTAGTGCCATATTCATGGAAGTGGCGAGCCGCGGCGAGCGAGTAGGACGAGACGGGAAACAGCGGTTGGTAGGGCGCTTCCCAAACATTGCTTTTGAACGGAGTAGCGAGCTTGCCCCCGCCGCTGCGCTGGTTCGATCCGTAAGCGATCAGCGCGCAGTCGATATAGCCCGCATCGAGCATCATCGCCGCGGTCGCGACATGGCTCATGAACGCCGACCCGCCGGTGCGGTTGTTGTCGGTGAAACGCGGCGACAGGCCGAGATACTGGGCGAAAGACAGGCCGGCGAAGAAATCGTCGGGCAGGCAGATGAACAGCGCGTCGACTTCGGACAGCGTGAGCCCCGCGTCGGCGACCGCGAGCAACCCGGCCTGCGCGGCGAGTTCGATCGACGAATAGCCCGGTGCCTCGCCAAGCCCATAGGTGGCGACCCCGGCGATCGCGGTCCGCCCGCGCGGGAAATTGCCGCCCATCGTCAGACCGGCTCGAACAGCAACAACGGCTCGTCGCCGCCAAGGTCGATCGTCGCGCGAACGCGAAGCCCGATCGCAACCTCCGTAAGACCCTCGACCCGGCTCATCACCCGCGCGCCTTCGTCGAGATCGACCAGCACAACGTTATAGGGCTCGGCTGGCGGCTTGCGGCCGATGATCGTCACTGAATAGACCGTGCCCATTCCACTCGCCTCGACCCAATCGAGATCCTCCTCGCCAGAACCCGGCTCGGCAAGCCGGGGCGGGAATACAATCGACCCACTACCCCGAGCCCGCTGGAGCAGCAGCCGACCCTCTGCGAGCGCCTCGCGCCACACCGTTTCGGGCGAGGCGCTCATTCGCGCGCCGCTCCGCTCGCGAACAGCGCGTCGATCGCCGTTTCGTCGAGCCCGGCTTCGGCGAGCACCGCGCGGCTGTCGCTGCCCAGCATCGGCGCCGGATCACCGATCTCGCCCGGGGTCGCCGAAAAGGCAGTCGGAATCCCCGGATAGCGAAGCTGCCCCGCCTCGGTGTCGCGCTCGACCCAGAAGCCGGTCTCGACCAGGTGCGGATCGTGGAGCAGGTCCTGCGGGCTGGCGATCGCCATCGCCGGGATATGCGCGTCGCGGAACAACTCGAGCCACGCGGCGGTGGTGCGCGCGGCAAGCACCTCGGCAACGCGGTCAAGCACCGCGCCGATGTTGCGCGTGCGATTGCCGATCGAGGTGAACATCTCGTCCTTCGACCAGGCGGGATCCCCGAGCGCGGCGAAGAAGGCGCGCCAATGCTTGTCGTTGTAGATCATCACCCCGATGTGCCCGTCGCTGGTCGCATAGGGCCGCCGCGAGGCGGCCACGACCCGCGGATATTCGGGCGGGCCGAGTGGCGGGTCGAACAGCGATCCGCACAGATGCTCGACCATGGTGAACGACACCAACGTCTCGAACATCGGCACTTCGATTTCCTGGCCCTCGCCACTGCGCTCACGCGCGAACAGCGCGGCGATGATCGAGTAGGCTCCGGTCAGTCCGGTGACCTTGTCGGCGACGACCGTGCCGAGATAAGTCGGCTGCCCGCCCGACAGCCGCGCCTGAAGATCGACCAGCCCCGATGCCGCCTGGACGATGTCGTCATAGGCCGGATAGTCGCGATACGGCCCATCGCGCGCGAAGCCGTAAAGATTGGCATAGACGATGCGCGGATTGACCGCCTTAAGCGCGGCATAGTCGAGCCCGAGCCGCCCGATCGCCTGCGCGCGCATCGAATGGACGAACACGTCGGCGTTCCGCGCGAGCGCCAGCAATGCGTCGCGTGCGGCGGGTTGCTTGAGGTCGAGGACCAGGCTGCGCTTGCCGCGATTGACGTTGAGGAACATGCCCCCGCGCCCCTCGTCGCGGCCAGGGGGCAGGTGACGCGTCGTATCGCCGTCGGGGCTTTCGACCTTGATGACGTCGGCGCCGAGATCGGCGAAGATCTGAGTTGCATAAGGCCCCATCAGCACGCTCGTCAGATCCAGGATGCGGACCCCCGCGAGCGGCCCCTTGCCACGCCCGCCGCTCATGCCCGATCACCCGTGCTTGCCATCACGCGCGATAGGCATACGTTCGTGCGCACATGCGAGGAGGAAGTTAAGCCGTGCAGGTTCATCTGGTCGCAGCGGGCAAATATCACGACATCGACTTCGCGCGGCTCGAATTGCTCAAACTGTTTGCCGAACACGCCGCGATCCGCACCTCGGTGAGCAGCGACTATGCCGATACCGACCGAATCGCCGCCGCCGACCTGCTCGTCACCTACACCTGCGACCTCGTTCCCGATGCCGCCCAGACCGAAGCGATCGCTGGCTGGCTCGACCGCGGTGGTCGCTGGCTCGCACTCCACGGCACCAATTCGCTGCTGCGCTTCGCCGCCGACGGCAAGGTCGACTGCCCCGATGATAATCCGGCCTTCATGGCGCTGCTCGGAACGCGTTTCGCCGGTCATCCGCCGATCGCCCCGTTCAAGGTCGAGGTCACTCGCGCCGACCACGCCATGACCCGCGGTCTTCGTGACTTCAGCATCGAGGATGAGCTCTATTTGTCGCATCGTACCGCCGAGATCGACGTATTGCTCCACACGAGCTTCACCGGCAGCTGCCCTGAATTTCGCGACGCCGAATGGGACGATCCTCAGGTCCCGGTGCTGTACGAACGTCGCGTCGGTCACGGCGGGGTCCTCTACCTCACCCTTGGCCACTGCCGCGGGCATTATGATCTTCGTCCACTCAGCCGTTTCTGGCCTCATCCCCAGCGTTGCGGCTGGAACTATCCGGTCTTCTACGAGCTGCTTCGCCGCGGCATCCGCTGGGGACTTCCTCAGCTCGACTGAACAATTTCGGGGTGGAGCGCGGGGTTCATCGACGCGACCTGCTCCTCGAGCAGGTTGAGCATCGGCTCGACCATCGCCTCGTCGGTCGCGCCGGTCAGCCGCTGGATCGCCATCCCCTCGAGCATCGTTTGCGACAGCGTCATCGCGAGGTGAAAGCGGTGGCGATCGGGGCCCCATTCGGGAAACAATGAGTCGGCCTGCTGGTTGAACCGCTCGCGAAACTCGACCTGCAGCGGCTGGAGGATCCGAGCGAGTTCGGGGTTGGACCGCGCCGCCAGCGCCAGCTCGTGAAAAGCGACAAAGGCCGGCTTCTGCAACTGCTTCCAATAGGTGCGCACCAGCGTCGCCGTATCGTGGGTCTCGGTATCTGCGGCGCGGCGGAAGGCGCGCAGCCGTTTCTCGTGAAGCTCGACGATTGCCGCCTTGATCAGCGCCGCGCCATTTTCGAAATGGTGCAGCATTGCCCCGCGCGACAGGCCGGCCTCGGCCGCGACCTGCGGGGTGGTGGTCTTGGCATAGCCCAGCTTGACGATGCAGCGGATCGTCGCCTCGATCAGCTTGGCGCGGGTCTGCGCGCTCTTGACCGACTGGAGCGTGGGAGGAACGCCGACCGGCCGTGATGGCCGTGGCGTGGACGCGGTACGAACTTCTGCGCGAGCCAAATTTATCTCCTTGCTAACCTCGCTTGATGACAGGCGCAGGCCCGTGTCAAGCTGGCGCCGGCTTCGACGCAGGTCCAGATATCCAAGCGAGAGCGATCATATGCCTGACAATTAAAAAAACAATCATGTATGTTTTGCTTGATCGTTTGAAGCGCGTCATGCACTAGCCAGTCATGAAGCGAAAGGCTCGCACATCATTGGTGATTGGC
The DNA here is from genome assembly GCA_046596505.1 of Sphingomicrobium sp. Taxonomy (GTDB): domain Bacteria; phylum Pseudomonadota; class Alphaproteobacteria; order Sphingomonadales; family Sphingomonadaceae; genus Sphingomicrobium. Next base: position 1,467 of record JBKJMA010000086.1, on the reverse strand, counting down.
GCGTCGAGCCCCGGCGGGCTGGGTGAAGCAGTCGCGCGTCGCCTGGCTGCCGACGGCGCGCAAGTCATCGTCGCCGGCCGCCGAATCGAGCCCCTCATGGAGCTCGCCGGTGAGCTGGACGGCAGAGCGCTCGCCTGCGACCTCACCGATGAAACATCGATCGCCGCGCTTGCCGCCGCTGCCGGACCGGTCGACATTCTCGTCAACGCCGCCGGAACGACCTCGGCGCGGTCGATCCTCAAGCTGGGCCGCCAAGCGATCGACGAGCAATATGCGATTCACGTCACCGCCAACCTGCTGCTTCTCAAGCACGTCGTGCCGGCAATGCCGAGTGGCGGGAGCATCATCCTCTTCTCCTCGCTGACCGCGCGGATCGCGGGCGAGGGGCTAGCCGCCTATGCCGCGGCCAAGGCGGCACTCGACCAGGTGGTGCGCATCGCCGCGCTCGAGTTCGGCCCGCGCGGGATCCGCGTCAACGCCGTCGCGCCGGGCTTCTCGCGCACCCCGATGACCGAGGGCTTCCTCGCCAACCCCCATTTCGAGCGACTTTACCGGCGCGAGTCCGCCCTTGGTGCGCTTGTCACGCCCGAGCAGGTCGCGGCGACGGTCGCCCACCTCGCCGCACCGGACTGTTTTATCAGCGGCGAAATCGTACAGGTAAGCGGCGGGGCGCAACTCGGCCGACTGCCGCGCGTCGACGAAATGAAGGCTTGAGAGGAAGTAGCGATGGACCTTGGACTTCAAGGGAAAAAGGCGATCCTGATCGGCGCCGCGCGCGGCATCGGCATGGCCACTGCCGAGACGCTGGCGCGCGAAGGCTGCGACCTCGCCATCACCGCTCGCTCGGAGGACAGCGTCAAGGATGCCGTCGCGCACCTCTCGCGTTACGGCGGGAAGGTCGTCGGCAAGCCGGTCAACGTCAAGAAGGCCGATGACTACAAGGCCTGGCTCGAATGGGCGATCGAGGCGCTCGACGGGGTCGATATTCTAATTCCGATTTCTTCCTCTGGTAGCGGTATGGGCAGCGAGAAATACTGGACCAACGCGTTCGAGGTCGACGTCATGGGCCCGGTCCGCGCGGTCGAGGCGGTTATTCCCAAGATGACCGAGCAGCAGTCGGGATCAATCGTCCTCATCGCCACCACTTCGGCGGGCGAGGCGATGAAAGCGATGCAACGCGCGATCTCGTCGGGCTTGCCGAAGCGGCCGAGCGGTTGCTGGCGCAGCGTCGCATCGTAGAATTTGGTCATGGTGTCCTTGATCATTTCCCAATTGCCGCCTTCGAACTCGATCGGTCCGGGCGAAACGACGTTGACCCGGATGCCGTCCTTGCCATGCGCCAAAGCAAGCTGCTTGCCCCAAGTGACGAGCGACGCCTTCATCGCATTATAGGCCTGCGGTCCGCCCATGGCTTCGCCAGCCGACGTGGCGGCGATCAGCACGATTGACCCCGACTGCTGCGCGATC
>JBKJMA010000256.1:0-16150 GCA_046596505.1 Sphingomicrobium sp. | reverse complement strand
CCCGCCCGCCACGCCATCGCGATCCCGTCCCCGGTCGCCCCGCGCGGCGCGGTCGAATAGAGATAGGCACGCCCCGCTCCCCCCGTTGCCAGGATCGTCGCCCGAGCGGTAATCGTCTCGACCTGGCCCGACTTGCGATTAAGCGCGTACAGCCCGTGCACCGCGCCGCTCGTTGAAAACTCGACCGCGTGCCGTCCCGTCACCAGGTCGATCGCGACCATGTCGGGGATCAGGGTGATGTTGGGATGCTCGGACGCCGCCTTCTCGAGCGCCTGCTGCACCGCCCAGCCGGTCGCGTCGGCGACATGGACAATCCGCCGGTGGCTATGCCCGCCCTCGCGCGTCAGATGCCAGCGGTCGGACCCGTCCCCGGCGTTGAACGGCACGCCCAGTTCGGCTAGCCGTTCGATCGCGCGTGGTGCGCCTTCGACGACATATTCGACCACCTTGAGGTCGTTGAGCCCGGCGCCAGCAACCATCGTATCGCGCACATGCGCGTCGAAGCTGTCCCCTTCCTCGAGCACTGCGGCAATCCCGCCTTGTGCCCAGCCGGTCGCGCCCTCGTCGAGCCGCCCCTTGGCGATCACCGCGACCCGCTTGTTCGCGGCCAGGTTCAGCGCTGCGGTCAGTCCCGCTGCCCCCGACCCGATGATCAGGACGTCATAGGAATTGTTCATGCCGCGTCGCTTTGGCGCGTCAGGCTGAGAAATACATCCTCCAGATCGGGATCCTTGGTCGATACGTCGACGATCCCCAGCCCGTGGGCTTGCAGCGCCGCGAGTACCTGACCCGCATTCACCCGATCCTTGCGATAGGTGATCGCCAGCTGCCGCTCGCCGGTAATCTCGATCTTGTCGAAGCATGAAGCGCTTGGCGCGGCGGTGAGGTCGCGATCGACCGTCACGATCACTGCCTTGTCCTGCGCCTTGGCGATCAGCTCGCGCGTTGGCTCATTGGCGATCAATTTCCCATGGTTGATGATCGCGATCCGGTCGCAAAGCTGCTCGGCTTCCTCGAGGTAATGGGTCGTCAGCACCACCGTGACGCCCTGAGCGTTCAGCGACTTCACATAGGCCCATAGCTGCATGCGCAGTTCGATATCGACCCCCGCAGTCGGCTCGTCGAGCACCAGGACCGGCGGCGAATGGACCATCGCCTTGGCCACCAGCAACCGCCGCTTCATCCCCCCGGACAGCGACCGCGCATAGGCGTTGGCCTTGTCCGAAAGGTGCATCGCCGCGAGGAGCGCATCGGTTTGCCGCTCGGCTTTGGGCACGCCGTAGAGCCCCGCCTGGATTTCGAGCGCCTCGCGCGGGGTGAAGAAAGGATCGAACAAGATCTCTTGCGGCACGATTCCGATCGAGCGCTTCGCATTGCGCGGATGCCGGTTGATGTCGAACCCCCACACGATCGCCTTGCCGCCCGTCTTCACGACCAGCCCGGCAAGGATGTTGATCAACGTCGACTTGCCAGCGCCATTCGGGCCGAGCAGCCCGAAGATCTGCCCGCGCGGCACATCGAACGACACGTTATCGAGCGCCTGTTTCCCGCCAGCATAGGTCTTCGACAGCGCTTCGATGCGGATGGCGGGAACGGCGATCGTAGATGGTGCGGGCATGGGACTGCGCATAGCGGGCCGCGCGTCAGCGTCAAAGCGACAGAGGGTAAAGAGCGCATTAACCTTGATCGGCAAAGCGATCTTCGCATTAACCCTATATCGAGCCACGCATGTTCCGTCCGTTTGCATTGCTCGCCTTGCCGCTTGCCGCATTGCTGCCCGACGTAGCGCAGGCGGCGCCGGTCGCGGCCGCGTTTCCGGCAACCGCCAACGCCCTGCTCATTCACCCGATCAGCATCGTCAAAACCTCCGACCTCGACTTCGGTCTGTTGACGGTGACGGGCGCGGGAACGGTCGTGATCGATCCCAACGCCAACAGCATCGCCAGCACCGGCGGCGTGACCCCGGTCGGCAGCCAGTGGAGCGCGGCGAGCTTCGTCGGGGCGGCCGGCGGCGTGTCGGTCGTGGTGTTGATCAAGTTGCCTAACCAGCCCGTCACCATCACTCGCCAGGGCGGGACCGAGACGATGACCGTCGCGAACCTGACGCTGCAAGGGCTCAACAAACGCACACTGGCGGCGCTGCAAAGCTTCAGCTTCCGCGTCGGCGGCACGCTCAACGTCGCCGCCAACCAGGTCGAGGGCGTCTATACCGGCACGTTCAACGTCGACATCCAATACCCCTGACCCTCGCGCCGCATTGAAGCGGCGGGGCGCTCTCGCTACGTAGAGGGAATGCAGCAGCCACCCCCCGAAATCGTTCGCACCACATCGACCCGCGTTTCCTGCGACGGCTCGGGAGCAGTCCCTGCCGCGCTCGGTCATCCGCGTGTCTATCTCCACATCGAGGACGAGTTGGGCTTCGTCGAATGCGGTTATTGCGACCGCCGCTTTGTACTTGAAGGGGGTCCAGCGGACCGGTCGGCGTCGGCATGAGCGGCAACGATCCGCGGCGCTTTCTTTATTCCGCGCTCGATCCCGACGAGGCCAAGCGCCTGACCGCGCGTCATTTGTCGGGCCACGACGATGGCGAACTCTATCTCCAGTACAGCCTGTCGGAATCGTTCGGCTTCGACGATGGTCGGCTGAAGACCGCCGACTATCACAGCGCGTCGGGCTTCGGCCTGCGCGGGGTGTCGGGTGAAATGACCGCCTTCTCCCACGCCAACGAGATCAGCGCCGCCGCGATCGACCGCGCCGCCGCGACCCTTAAGCTGCTCGACGTGGCGAAAGGCCAGCCGAGCGCCCCACCGCTGCGCACCAACCAGGCAATGTACGGCGGAGACGACCCGCTCGCGCTGATCCCGTTCGCGAAGAAGGTCGCGCTGTGCCAAGAGATCGACGCCGCCGCCCGCACCCGCGATCCGCGGGTTGCGCAGGTCAGCGTGTCGCTGTCGGGCAGCTGGAGCGTGATCGAGATCGTCCGCGCCGACGGCTTCGTTGCCACCGACGTGAGGCCGCTCGTCCGTCTTAATGTGTCGATCGTCGCCAAGCAGGGGAACCGCCGCGAAACGGGCAGCTTCGGCATGGGCGGTCGCTATCTCTACGACCGATTGTTCGAGCCCGCGACATGGAACCGCGCGATCGACGAGGCGCTGGCGCAAGCGCTGGTCAACCTTGAATCGGTCGCGGCGCCAGCCGGCGAGATGCAGGTCGTGCTCGGCCCTGGCTGGCCCGGAATTCTGCTCCACGAGGCGATCGGCCACGGGCTTGAAGGGGACTTCAACCGCAAGAAGACCAGCGCCTTCTCGGGCCGCATCGGCGAGCGCGTCGGCGCCCCCGGGGTGACGGTCATCGACGAAGGGGCCATCGGCGAACGGCGCGGTTCCCTGACGATCGACGACGAGGGAACCCCGACCGGGCGCACCGTGCTGATCGAGGACGGCATCCTCAAGGGTTACCTTCAGGACCGCCTCAATGCCCGCCTGATGGGGATGGAGCCGACCGGCAATGGCCGCCGCGAGAGCTTTGCCCATGCGCCGATGCCGCGCATGACCAACACCTTCATGCTCGGCGGCCGCGACGACCCCGCCGAGCTCATCACGCGGGTCAAGGACGGCATTTATGCCAAGAGCTTCGGCGGCGGGCAGGTCGACATTACCTCGGGCAAGTTCGTCTTTTCGTGCACCGAGGCCTATCGCATCGAGGGTGGCAAGATCGGCCTGCCGATCAAGGGCGCGACCCTGATCGGTGACGGCCCGACCGTGCTGACCCGGGTCAAGGGCATCGGCAACGACATGGCGCTCGACGAGGGGATTGGCGTGTGCGGCAAGGGCGGGCAATCGGTCCCCGCCGGGGTCGGCCAGCCGACATTGCTGATCGACGGGATCACGGTCGGGGGCACAGCGGCTTGAGTCTTGTCGAGTTGGCTCGCTTTGGATCGCGCATCGACGCCGACCTTGTGCGCCTCATGCTCGAGGCTGAAGGCATCGGAGCGGTTATCTTCGATGGTCAGGCCAATAGTTTTTATGGCGGCTTCGGTCTGATCCCCGTGCGCCTGATGGTCCTCGACGTGGATTATGACGAAGCGCAAACGCTCCTGATCGCTGACTCTAAAGGAGGTGCGCGACCGGCGCGAGGCTGAATCCCGCAGCTTCGGCGCCCCGTTCCAGTTCTTCTCGCGCCACGCCGTCCCGCGACCGGGCGACCGCCCAGGCCAGCACCGACCGTCCGCCCGACCGGCAGTATGCCAGCGCCTTGCCATCACCAGCGCAGGCCAGCGCCGCGCGCATGTCCTCGACGTCGCTCGGCCCAATCCCGCGCGCGATCGGCACGTGGCGATAGGCGATCCCCGCTGTCGTCGCCGCGGCCTCCATCTCGGCGCTGGTCGGCTGGCCGGGGTCCTCGTGATCGGGGCGGTTGTTGATGATCAGCGTGACCCCCTCAGCCGCGAGATCGGGTAGCGAAGCGGGGTCGATCTGGCCGGCGACCAGAGTATTTTCGTCAAGCGGTTGCGGCATCGTCGCTCTCCCTCGCTCGGCGGAGCGCGCCGAGAAGTGCCTCTCCATAGCGCGCCAGCTTCGTCTCGCCCACGCCTTCAATATGGCCAAGTTCGCGTAGCGACCCGGGCCGCGCCGCCACCACTGCCCGCAACGTCGAATCATGGAAGATGACATAGGGCGGAATGCCGGCCTCCTTGGCCGTGTCGCGGCGCCATTCGCGCAGCGCCTCGAACAGCGGATCATGCGGTCCCTCGGGCACTCCACCGCGCCGGGCCTTGCGCACGCGCTTGGGCGGAACCGCGATCACCACCGTCTCCTCTCCCTTGAGGATCGGCTTGGCCGCCGGCCCAAACGACAGCCCGCCATAATCGTCGGCCCGCAGCGCATCGCGCGCCATCAGCGCCCGCGCCACCGGCCTGACCAGCGCCAACTCGTCGGCGGTGGCGATCCCGAACACCGACAGCTTGTGGTGCCTGAACTGGCGCACCTTCTCGCTATCGTCCCCGCCGAGCACCGCCGCGAGATGCGCCACCCCGAACCGCATTTCGGTGCGGAACGCCGCCGACAGCAGTTTGCGCGCGACCTCGGTGACATCGATCGTCTCGGGCGGTGCCAGGCAGTTGTCACAATTGCCGCAGGTTGCGGGCGGATCCTCGCCGAAGTGGCGCAGCAGGATCGCGCGCCGGCACGTCGCCGCCTCGACGAACGCCGCCAGCGTGTTGAGCCGTTCGCGCTCGGCCGGCCGCCGCGCTTCCTCGATCTCGGTCTCGATCCGCCGCCGAGCGCGCGAGAAATCCTCCGCCCCCCAGAACAGCCACGCCTCGGCCGGATCGCCGTCGCGCCCGGCGCGCCCGGTCTCCTGGTAATAGGCCTCGATCGACTTGGGGATGCCGGCATGGGCGACGAACCGCACGTCGGGCTTGTCGATCCCCATCCCGAACGCGACCGTCGCCGCCATCACCATGTCTTCCGACGCGACGAACGCCGACTGGTTGCGGGCCCGCACCGGCGCATCGAGCCCGGCATGATAAGCCAATGCTCGGCGCCCGCTTGCGGAAAGCTGCTCGGCGATCTTCTCGGTCCCGTTGCGGCTTGGCGCATAGACGATCCCCGGCCCCGGCTGGGCGGCGAGCACGGTCTTGAGCTGCGCGCCAAGGCCATCGCGCGGGCGGACATGATAGCGGATGTTGGGCCGATCGAACCCGGCGATGATCAGCCCGTCCTCGGGAATGCCGAGCTGGGCCAGGACATCGGCGCGCGTCCGCGCATCGGCGGTCGCGGTCAACGCCAGCCGCGGGATATCGCGATGCTGGTCGAGCAGCGGCCGCAGCAGGCGATAGTCGGGGCGGAAGTCATGTCCCCATTCGCTGACGCAATGCGCCTCATCGATCGCGAACAGCGCCAGCGGGACCTCGCCGATCAGCCGCGCGAAACCCTCGCCCGAGGCTCGTTCGGGTGCGACGTAGAGCAGGTCGAGTTTGCCCGCTCGCAACGCATCGCGGATCGCCTGCGGATCGCTGCTAACCGAGGTAAGCGCCGCCGCCTTCAGACCGTGCGCCTCGGCCGATCGGATCTGGTCGTGCATCAGCGCGATCAGCGGGGAGATGACGATCGCCGTCCCCGCCCGCGCTACCGCCGGCACTTGGTAGCACAGCGATTTGCCCGCCCCGGTCGGCATGACGGCAAGGCTGTGCTGCCCCGCCATCGCCCGATCGATAACGCGCTCCTGCACCCCGCGAAACGCGCCGTGGCCGAAGACGCTGTGCAGGATCTCGAGCGGATCCCCGGTCACGTTTCTAAAGCAGTCACTGGGCTCCGGTCGTGCTCGGCGTCAGCCCGCGGAAGGTCAGCATCGGCGTGATCTCCGGATCATGGCCCGTGAAATTACGGAACATGGTCCCATAGTCGATCGTGTTGCCGCGCGACAGGATCATATCGCGGAACCGCTGACCGTTCACCCGGGTCAATCCACCATTCGCCTGGAACCACGCGAACGCGTCATGGTCGAGCATTTCGGTCCACGCATAGGCGTAATAACCCGAAGCGTAGCCGTTGCTCCAGATGTGCCGGAAATAAGGCGATCGATAGCGCGGCGGAACGTCGGCGTAATCGAACCCGCCCTTGGCCAGCGCCGCCGCTTCGAACGCATCGGCATCCTGGCGAGGCGCGCTCGCCGGCAAATTATGCCAGTCGAGGTCGAGCTTGGCGGCGGTCACCGCCTCGCCCAGTTCATAGCCCTGGTTGAACGTCCGCGACCGCTTGATCTTGTCGACCATGTCCTGCGGCAACAGCGCGCCGGTCTGGTAATGCACTGCGTAATTCTTGAGTACGGCCGGGTCGAGCGCCCAATTCTCGTTGAACTGCGACGGGAACTCGACGAAGTCGCGCGCCGTCGCGGTGCCCGACAGCGTCGGATACGTCTGCGCCGCGAACAGGCCGTGGAGCGCGTGGCCGAACTCGTGGAACATCGTCGTGACGTCGCCGTCGCTGATCAGCGCGGGCTTGCCCGGCGCCGGCTTGGTGAAATTGGTGACATTGTAGATTACCGGGGTCGTGCCGCGCAGGTACGACTGGTTGACGAGGTTCGACATCCACGCCCCGCCCGACTTGTTGTCGCGCTTGTAGAAATCGAAATACATCAGCCCAAGGTGCTTGCCACTCTCTTCCTTGACCTCGAACACGCGCATATCGTTGGTCCAGGTCGGCACGTCCTTCCGCTCGGAGAAGGTCAGGCCGTAGAGCTTTTTCGCGGCGAAGAAGACGCCGTCGGTCAGCACCTTGTTGATCTCGAAATAAGGCTTCAACGCATCGCTATCGAGGTCGTAGCGCGCCTTGCGGACCTGCTCAGAATAGAAATCCCAGTCCCACGGCTGCGCCTTGAACGAAGCCTGTCCCGAAGCCTTGGCCTGCGCATCGATCAGCGCCTGGATGTCGACTGCCTCGGCGCGCTCCTTGGCCGACACTGCCGGGGCGAGCCGGTCGATGAAGCCGTTGGCCGCTGCCGGCGTCTTCGCCATCTGGTCGTACAGCGTATAAGCCGAATAACTCGGGTAACCGAGCAACGCCGCCTGCTGCGCGCGCAGCTGGGCGATCTCGGCGATCAGCGGGCGGGTGTCGTTGGCATCACCCTTGCTGGCGCGATTGACGCTCGCTTTAAACAACGCTTCGCGGGTCGCACGGTCGGTCAGCGACGCCAGCAACGGTTGCTGCGTCGTATTCTGCAGCGACAGCACATAGCCGTCGAGCTTCCGCTCCTTGGCGGCTCGCGCCGCAGCGGCGATGGCGTCGTCGGACAGGCCGGCGAGTGCCGCCTTGTCGGTGACGTGCATTGCGCCGGCCTTGGTCGCGGCGAGCAATTTCTGGCCGAATGCGGTCTGCAGCGTACCGATGCGCAGGTTCAGCTTCTTGAGCTCGGCCTGCTTGGCCGGTGTCAGCTGCGCGCCGGAATGGACGAACTGGTCGTAATATACCTGCAGAAGCTTGGCCTGCTCGGCATTGAGGCCGAGGCTAGTCTGGCGATCATGCAGCGTTTTCACCCGCGCGAACAGCTTGGGGTTTAGAAAGATGAAGTCGCGGTGCGCGGCGAACAGCGGCGAGGTCTTGGTGTCGATCGCGTCGAGCCGGTCGTTGGTGTTGGCCCCCGATACCGCCGAGAAGGCCAGCTGGGTACGCTCCAGCAACTGTCCCGACCGCTCCATCGCGGCCAGCGTATTGTCGAACGTCGGCGCCGCCTTCTGGTTGGCGATGGCGGTGATCTCGGCCTTCTGCTGCACCATGCCGGCGAGCATCGCGGGAAGATAATCGCCGTCCTTGATCCGCGCGAAATCTGGCGCCTGGAACGGTTGGGTCGACGGCCTGGCGAACGGGTTGGACACGGGGAGCGCGGCGGTCATGCCGGTGCTTGCGAGACGCTTGACGGGACGAGCGGATAGCGGCGTGGCAACAGCAATCACCGCGGTTGCGGCGAGAAGGCTACGAAACATTCGGTTACTCCTGAAACGATCTTGGCGGCCCTTTCAGCCCAACTCGCCTGAAGCAAGCGTGAACTGCTCGGGCCCTATTCCGCCGCCTGCGCTGCGGCTTCGAGCTCGCGCTCGGCCTGCTGGCGGTTCCACAGATCGGCATAGAGTCCGTTCTTCGCCAGCAACTTCTGGTGCGTCCCCGTCTCCACCACCCGGCCATCGTCGAGCACCAGGATCTGGTCCGCCGCCGCAATCGTCGACAGCCGATGCGCAATGACGATTGTCGTACGATCGCGCATCGCCCCCTCGAGCGTCGCCTGAATCGCCTCTTCGGTGCGCGAATCGAGCGCGCTGGTCGCCTCGTCGAGGATCAGGATCGGCGGGTTCTTGAGCAGCGTCCGCGCGATCGCAACGCGCTGCTTCTCGCCGCCCGACAATTTCAGCCCGCGCTCGCCGACCATCGACTGATAGCCATTAGGCAGCGATGCGATGAACGTGTCGATCGACGCGCCGGCCGCAGCCTGCTCGACCTCGGCCTGCGCGGCGCCTTCGCGGCCATAGGCGATGTTGTAGGCGATCGTATCGTTGAACAGCACGGTGTCCTGCGGAACGATCCCAATCGCCGAGCGGAGGCTCGCCTGGGTCACCTCGGCGATCGGCTGGCCGTCGATCAGGATGCGGCCCCCGCTCGGATCGTAGAAACGGTAAAGCAACCGCGCGAGGGTCGATTTGCCCGCCCCCGATGGCCCGACCACCGCCAGGCTGGTCCCCGGGGCAACCTCGAAGCTCACCCCCTTCAATATCTCGCGCCCGTCCTCATACTGGAAGCGAACATTGTCGAACCGCACCGCGCCGCGCGTTACTGCCAGCGCCGGGGCGCCCGGCCGGTCGACAATCTCCTGCGGCGTATCGAGCAGTTCGAACATCATCTCCATATCGATCAGCCCCTGCCGGATCGAGCGATAGACCCAGCCGAGCATGTCGAGTGGGCGGAACAGCTGCATCAGCAGGCTGTTGACCAGCACCACGTCGCCCGGGGTGAACTTGCCCTTCGACCAGCCCCACACGGTGAAGATCATCGCCCCGGCCATCATCGCGTTGGTGATCAGCGACTGGCCGATGTTGAGCCACGCCAGGCTGACTTCGTTGCGCACCGCTGCACGGGTGAAAGCCCCGACTGCCTCGTCGTAACGCCGCGATTCGCGCTCTTCGGCGCCAAAATATTTGACCGTCTCGTAATTCAGCAGGCTATCGACGGCGCGCCCGATCGCCCGGTTATCGACCTCGTTCATCTGGCGCTGGATGCCGGCGCGCCAGTCGGTCACCCAGCGTGTGAAGCCGATGTAGAGCGCCACGATCGCCAGCGTCGCCGCGACCAGCCCGCCGCCGAACTTGACGAAAAAGATGATGCAGATCGCGCCTAGTTCGATGATCGTCGGAGCAATGTTGAACAGCAGGAAATAAAGCATCATGTCGATGCTCTTCGTCCCCCGCTCGACGATCTTGGTCAGGCTGCCGGTACGCCGCTCGAGATGAAACCGCAGCGACAAGGCATGAACGTGGCGGAACACCAGGCTCGACAATGCGAGCGCGGCGCGCTGGCCGACCTTTTCGAACAGTGCATTGCGCAGATTGTCGGCCAGCACCCCGCTGAACCGCGCCCCGGCATAGGCCAGTACCAGCGCCGCGACGACGCTGAACGCCGCGCCCGTACCGCTCATCCGGTCGATCACGCCCTTGTAGGCGAATGGCATCAGCAAGGTCGTCGCCTTGCCGAGCAGGACCAGCAGGAGCGCGACGACGACGCGCGCCTTCAGTTCGGTCTCGCCCTTCGGCCACAGCATCGGCAGGAAGCGGACGATCGTCCTCAGGCTGCCCTTCTGGCCCGTGTCTGGAGGAGGTGCGTCGCGCATCGCGCCCTAATTAGGGTGGCGCCCCGTGATCGGCAAATGGCCAAGCCGAAACAATTGGAACAAGGGGATTAATTCGCCGTTGTGCGGACAGGTATCGCGTGGAGTGTGAAGATGACCCCGGTAATGTTCGTGATCGCGATCCTCGGCTGCGGCGACGGGTCGGCGCAATGCCAGCCGGTTGCGACGTTGCCGACTCGCTACGAGAGCCGGACAAGCTGTGCCGCCGCCACCGGCGATGCTCTGATGGCAAGCACCCGCTTCGACTTTCCCGAGCTTCAGGCAGAGTGCCGTTCAGTTGCGGCCCCTCTGTCAATTGACAACCGTCAGGCGCCGACCCGATCACAAGGCTGAACAAGCGCGCCCGTTGGGAAATATTCCCAACTTTTCGCAGCGCGGTTCACCAGTCTTCCAAATCTTTTCACACCATACACTGAAAATACATCATTTTTTCATTTGGCACGCCTCCTGCAATGAGGATGGCATCACCCACTCTCGGGTGGCCAAAAAGGGAAAATGATCATGACCAACATTTCGAACGCCCGCCAGACCGCCGTCTCGCTCGCCGCCGCTTTCGTCACCGCGATGATCTTCGTGTCTTCCGCCGTCGGCCCGGCCGCGCAGCTCACCTTCGCTTGAATACTCCTCACTTAAGGATAATCCAGTGAACGGACGTTTCCTTCTCAACCGCAGCCGCGCCAAGGCAATGGGCGTCGCCGCCGGCCTCGCCGACTGGACCGGCATCGATGTCCTCGCCGTCCGTCTGGCGCTGATCGTGGCGACACTGGTCACCGGCCCGGTCGCGGTGCTGCTCTACATCCTGACCGGCTGGCTCGCCGCCGACGACCGCTGATATCGTCGCTGCGAGCAGCCGCTTGGCGCTTCCCCGCCGCGCCGCTGGTGCGGCACAAGCGGGCATGTCCGGCTCCTTCTTGCTTTGATCATCGCCGCTCAGGCAGTCCCCGCGCCAGCCCCGGCCGAATCGACGGCAAGGCCGGCGTCCAATGGCTTCGAGTGCGCGACGAAGGCATCGACCCACCCGGCCTCGAAACGCTGATCGGCCCGGTCCGCCGCCTCAAGCCCCCGTCCTGACATTCGTCGCGGGCACCGAGTTCGTCAACGGCACCGCGCGTTAATCGTCTTCCGCCGCGATGCGCGCTGGTCTAGCATCGGCGAAGATCGGAGAATCTCGATGCGCAACATATCCGCCTTGTTCCTTGCCGCCGCCACTTTAGCCGCCACCACTTTAGCTGCCCCTGCGACCGCCGCGCTTTCCGTCGGCGCGAAGGCGCCCGATTTCGAGACGACCGGCGCGATCGCGGGCAAGCCGTTCAAGCTCCACCTCGCCGACCAGCTCAGGAAAGGGCCGGTCGTGCTCTATTTCTTCCCGAAAGCCTTCACCTCGGGCTGCACCGCCGAGGCGCATGCTTTCAGTGATGCGACCGCAAAGTTCAAAAAGGCCGGCGCGCGAGTCATCGGGATGAGCGCCGACGATCTTCCGACGTTGCAGAAATTCTCGGTCGAGGCGTGCCGCAACGCCTTCCCGGTGGCGAGCGCGTCTCCGGCGGTGATCAAGGCCTATGATGTCCAGTTGCCGCAGGTCAACATGACCAATCGCACCAGCTACGTCATCGCGCGCGATGGGCGGATCGCCATGGTTCATTCCGAAATGGGCTGGAAGGATCATGTCGCCAAGTCGCTCGCTGCCGTCCAGGCGCTCAAGCATTAGCGACGCGTCCCCCAAGTTCGGCGTCGTCGCCCGGATCGTCCGCGCAGCGATTCTCGGCTGGTTCCGCAGTACTGGATGGCGTGTGGAGGGGACGCTCCCGGCAACGCGCAAATTCGTTCTGATGGGCGCGCCGCACACGTCGAACTGGGACTTTCTCGTGTTCCTCGGCACAGTCGAGACAGCTGGATTGCGGCCGCGTTTCATGGGCAAGGACAGCCTGTTTCGCTGGCCGATGGGCAGGTTCATGCGCGGGCTCGGCGGGCTGCCGGTCGACCGCTCGTCGTCGAACGACACGGTGTTGCAAATCGCCGCTCAATTCGCGAAGCACGATGAATTCGCACTGGTCATCGCGGCCGAGGGCACCCGCGCACCCACCACCCGCTGGCGCACCGGCTATTATCGCATCGCCCAGGCCGCCGGCGTGCCGATCGTCTGCGCCGGTCCCGACTACGACCGCCGGGTCGGCATCTTTGGTCCGCACATCGTGCCGACCGGCGATTATGAGGCCGACATGGCACCCGCCTGGGCCTTCTTCCGCACCTTGAAACCGCGTCACCCCGAGCGGGCAATGTTCCCTGACGGTCGCGGGATGTAGCGGCGGTTCCTGCAGAGCTTTATCGGCTTTCGCTCTCACCCGGCGAAGCGCATGGCACTCTCCTCCGGTTCGTCCTACACTTGCCCTACGGCATGGCGCCGCTTGAGGACATGATCATGGCCAAGGGTCAGAAAAAGACGAACCGCGAAGCGCGCAAGCCCAAGGCCGAGGTCAAGAAGACCAATGCCGCCAATCCGTCGACCAAGACGGGGGTTGTCCGCGGCCTCGAGAATTTCAAGAACTGATGGGCGACGCGGTCGGCAACCTGCTCGCCGACGGCATCAAGGGCCTCGTTCACGGCTGCACGAGATTCTCGCGGGGTCGATGATCGTGCTGCTCGTTACCTATGGCGGCCTGCTGTTCGCGCGGCTCGGCTGACCCGCAAGCGCTAAGGACCGCCGAGCATGCCGCCAACGGTCCTCAACCCCGCCGCCGCCGTCCGCGTCGAGCATATCGGCCACGAACGCCAGCCGGTGATCGTCATCGACGACGTCCTCGCCGATCCCGAGGGCTGGCGCGCCTCCGCCCACAATGCGCAGTACGGCCGCTTCGGCCCCCATTATCCCGGGCTGCGCTCGCCTGTCGCGCTCGCCACCGCGCTCGCGATACGCGATGAGCTCGCCGCGCTGATCGGCGAGACGTTCGCGCTCGACCCCGTCCCTGGCCTGCTCGAATGCTATTTCTCGATCGTCACCACCACGCCGCAAGCCCTCGCCCCGATCCAGCGCCTGCCGCACGTCGACGGGCTCGAACCCGACCGGCTGGCGATCCTCGTCTACCTGAGCGGCGCCGAGACCGGCGGGACCGCTTTCTATCGCCAGCGCGCCACCGGCTTCGAGACCGTCGACGCCGCGCGTTTCGGGGCGTTCGAGGCGGCGCTCAAGGCCGGAGTCGCCACCCACGGGCTGCCCGACCCCGCCTACATCGACGGCGACACGCCGCTGTACGAACAATATGCCAGCTTCGACGCCAAGCCCAACCGCGCGCTAATCTATCGCAGCCACCTGCTCCACTGCGCCCGGATCGCGCCGGGCGCCGCGCTCCTGGCCGACCCCGCCACCGGCCGGCTGACGATCAACGCCTTCCTGTTCGACCCGCGTTGAGCAGTTCCGGCGGGAACGACATGGCGACGTCGCAGCGGGCATAGTCACCCCCGAAGCGCGCCATGATCGCGGCATCGTGGACGAACCCCGCCGTTTCGTAGAGGTGGATCGCCGCCGCACACTTCGCATTGGTCAGCAGGTAGAGCGGATCGGGCGATAATTCGCTCGCGCGCTCGATCAACGCGGCGAGCAAGGCCCGCCGGCGCCGCTCCCGCGGGCCGCGTCGCGCACCCCCATCTTGGTCAGCTCGATCGCCCCGCCCGCGGTCGGCATCAGCGCGCCCGCGCCAAGGATTTCCCCGTCCGCCCCGGCGACGAACAGGATGGTGCCACCACGGTCGACGATGTGCGTGCGCGGGTCCAACAAGACCTCGTCATCGTGCGGTTCGAGCGTGAACATCGCCTCGATCCACGCGCGGTTGATGGCGTCGAACTGCGGCGCGAGCGTGTCGGTGAAGTCGAGGATCGCAAGTGGCATCGGCACACCCTATGTCGGTCGATCACGGCTTGTCACCCACGCTGCGGCGGGACGGGCGAAGAAGGAGCATGACGATGGTCGAAGCGCGCTGGAACGGACACACGATCGCCACGAGCGACGACACGGTGGTGGTCGAGGGCAATCATTATTTCCCGCTGTCCGCGGTTGACCCCACGGTGCTGCGGCCAAGCGCGAAGACCAGCGGCTGCCCGTGGAAGGGCACCGCGAGCTATTATTCGCTGGTCGTCGACGGCAAGGAGAACAGCGACGCGGCATGGTATTATCCCGACCCCAAGTCGGGCGCCGCGCAGATCAAGGGCCGCGTCGCCTTCTGGAAAGGGGTCGACGTTCGCTGAGCCGAGCGGCGCCGCTCATCCCTTGGGCGCAAGCGGTGGCCACGGCGCGCCCGGCAGGCGGTGCGAGTAGCGCCACACGACCTGCCATTGGCCGTGGCGCCTGACCCAGGTATCGGTGACGACGAAGCGGATCGCGTCGGCGGGCCCGGCCGGGTCGCGCTTGACCGTCCACAGCCCCTCGACCGTCGCGACCGCAGTGTCGCCGACGGTGGTGACATCGATGACGCGCGCGTCGAACCCTTCGTGCACCCACAGCCGGCAATTTTGCATCCATTCGGCGCGGCGCATGATCGCCACCTCGCCCTGCGGCATGGCGACGGCGAGCGCATATTCGGGCGCGATGATCGCTTCGAGGAAGGCGAAGTCGCGGCTGACGAACGCCTCGCCCCAACGGGTTTCGAGCCGGCTGATCGCGGCGACGGTGGCGCGGTCGGGGGTCGGCGGGGCAGCGGGCGCCGCCACGAGCGCGGCCAGGACGAGCAACATCAGCGATCTCCCCCAATCAGACGAACCGGATCATGCGCCGCTGCCGGACTGCAGGCAAGCGGTGCGGGGTGCGGGATCACGGCCATGGCGGCGTGATGCGCCCCGCGCGACCTGCTAAAGCGGGCGCAATGAACCCGCCCCCGACTTTGCCGAACACCCGGCCCCCCACCTTGCCTGCCACCTTGGCCGGCACCCCGCCGCGCATCCTGGTCGACGCCGACGCCTGCCCGGTGAAGGAGGAGATATACAAGGTCGCCCTGCGCCGCGCGGTGGCGGTGCGCGTGGTCAGCAACGCCCGCCTGCGGGTGCCCGCGCATCCGCTGATCGAACGGGTCGTGGTGTCCGACGCGTTCGACGCCGCCGACGACTGGATCGCGGAGACGGCCGGGCCGCGCGACGTGGTCGTCACCGCCGACATCCTGCTTGCCGAGCGCTGCCTCAAAGCGGGGGCGGCGGTGATCGGCCCGACCGGCAAGCCGTTCACCGGCGGATCGATCGGAAGCGCAGTCGCGATGCGCGCGATCATGGCCGATTTGCGCGTCGGCGGCGACGTCATCGGTGGCCCCGCGCCGTTCCGCCCGGCCGATCGATCGCGCTTCCTGCAGGCGCTCGACGAGGCGCTGGTGCGGGCGGGGCGGCGCTAAGGGCTGCTCCGTCGCGGCAGGATTGGACAGTCTGGACGTTGTGGCGCGTTTTGCGAAAGCCGATGGTTTCGCCGGTTTCCCCTCTGGCGTCAGGCGCAGAGGGGCGGCGAGCGGCGATTTGGCGTGTCAACTTTGTCACCCGTTGCGAAGGCGCCGAAGGCGCGGGTCGACTGGTGCTGGCGGAAAGAGTTTGCGCGGCGGGGGTTCGCACGGCGGGGGTTCGCGCGGCGTTGGTTCGCGCGGCGTGGGGCAAGCGGAGGATGCGGGTCCAGGCGCGGTCAAACTCGGCGCCGCCCGCGCTCCAGCGAAAGCCATAAGCCCCCTGCCGGCTCATCCCCGCCGCCGCCGCGGCCTTGCTGACCGACCGCGTCGCGGCGAGCCGAGTGAGG
>JBKJMA010000252.1:0-10829 GCA_046596505.1 Sphingomicrobium sp. | reverse complement strand
GCCCAGGTGAACAGATCCTCGGCGGTAGCGACCATGAAACCCTTTTCGTTGAGCGACTGCTGGAGCTCGGCGAGCTTGGCCTGATCGACCTCGCCGGGAACTAGCCCGGCGATCCGCGCCAGCTCGTCCTCGGTCGGCATCGAGTCGTGCCGGGGATCGAGGATCACTCCCATTCGAGCGCGCCCTTCTTCCACGCATAAGCCAGGCCGAAGCCGAGTTCGGCAAGGAAGATCATCATCGCCGCCCACCCAGTCCATTTGGTGAAGCTGAGGCTGACCGCCCACGGGAACAGGAACGCCGCTTCGAGGTCGAACACGATGAACAGGATCGCGACCAGATAGAAGCGGACGTCGAACTCCGCGCGGGCATCGTCGAACGCGGGGAAGCCGCATTCATATTCGCTGAGCTTGGCCGGATCGGGCTTGTGGGTGCCGGTCAGGCGCGAGACAATCATCGGCAGCACGACAAAGCCCGCGGACAGGCCAAGGGCGATGAACAGAAACAACAGGATCGGCAAATAGCCTGCGGCGACATTCGCCAAGGGAAACTCCATGGGTAAATGTGGGGCGGCTTTAGGACAGCGCTCGGCTCCCGGCAACCGCCGCGTCGCCTAGCGCAGCGCTCCCGCGACCAGCTTCTGCAGCTTGCTGTGGATGGACGACGAACCGGCGATATATTCGCGCCGCTCGAACGACCGGTCGGAGCCGCGATAATCGGTGACGAAACCGCCCGCTTCGCGCACCAGGAGGATGCCGGCGGCGGTGTCCCAGATGTCAAGATCGTCCTCCCAGAAACCGTCCATCCGTCCGGCTGCAACCCACGCCAGATCGAGTGAGGCAGCGCCGAAGCGGCGCAGGCCCGAGACTTCGGGCGCCACCGCGGCGTAGATTTTGGTCCAGCGCTCGCTGTCGCCGCGGCCGAGATGCGGGATTCCGGTGCCGATCAAGGTCTCGCTCAAGTCGCGGCGGGCGGATACGCGCAGCCGCGCGTCCTGGAGCCAGGCGCCGCGCCCCTTCTCCGCCCAATAGCTGTCGTCGGTCAGCGGCTGATGGACGAGGGCGTGGGTGATTTCCGAACGCCCGTCGGGGCGCTTTTCCTCGACCGCGATCGAAATCGCGAAATGGGGCACGCCGTGGAGGAAGTTTGTCGTCCCATCCAGGGGATCGACGATCCACCGCGGCTTGTCCGGATTGCCCTCGATCGTGCCGCCTTCCTCGAGCACCATGCCCCAGTCGGGACGGGCATTGCGAAGCTCGTCGACGATGGTCTGCTCGGCGCGCTTGTCGGCCATGGACACGAAATCGGCCGGCCCCTTGCGGCTGACCTGCAATTGCTCGACCTCACCGAAGTCGCGGCGCAGGCGCGGCGCGGCCTTGCGCGCGGCGCGC
Source organism: Sphingomicrobium sp. (assembly GCA_046596505.1). GTDB lineage: Bacteria > Pseudomonadota > Alphaproteobacteria > Sphingomonadales > Sphingomonadaceae > Sphingomicrobium. The sequence continues at coordinate 9,441 of JBKJMA010000252.1, read as the reverse complement.
TGCATGACGGTGATCAGGCCCGAATGGCTTACCATGACTTCTTGGCCATCAGTCGGCCCGGCGGACGTAGGTCTGCTCATACACATCGACGACGATCTTCGTCCCCGCGCCAATGTGCGGCGGAACCATCACGCGCACGCCGTTGTCGAGGATCGCCGGCTTGAAGCTCGACGACGCCGTCTGGCCCTTCACCACCGCGTCGGCCTCGACGATCATCGCCTCGATCGTGTCGGGCAGCTGGACCGAAATCGGGCGCTCGTCATACAGCTCGAGCACGACCTTCATGCCATCCTGAAGGAACGCCGCGGCGTCGCCCAGCAGGTCGCGGGGAAGGCTGATCTGCTCGTAATTGACCTCGTCCATGAAGGTAAGCTGGTCGCCCTCGGCGTACAGGAACAGAAAGTCCTTGGTGTCGAGCCGGACGCGCTCGACCGTTTCGGCCGACCGGAAGCGGACGTTGTTCTTGCGCCCGTCGATCAGGTTCTTCATCTCGACCTGCATATAGGCCCCGCCCTTGCCCGGCTGGGTGTGCTGGATCTTGACCGCGCGCCAGATGCCCTTTTCATATTCGATGATGTTGCCGGGACGGATGTCCACGCCGCTGATCTTCATGGGAGACGCCTATATGCCTGAAGGTGAAAAGAGCCCGTTTTGACCACTGCTGGTCAAAACAATCAAAAGCCCGGCTCCCCTAACGGTTCGCGGCTTTTCCGGCAAGCAGCGGGTAGGGATTGATCGGCGTGCCGTTCCACCACTTCTCGCCCGGCGCCATCTGGTTGATCGCGAAATGGAGGTGCGGCCCGTCGGGGCTGGCGTCGCCGCTATGTCCGACCCGTCCGATCGGAGAGCCGCGCTGCAGCTTCTGCCCCTCGGCGATCCCCGGCGCATAAGCCGACAGGTGGGCATAGTAATACATCCACCTGCCATCCTCGGAGCGTTCGTACGCGGTGATCCCGCCACCGCCGATACTGAAATAGAGCTTCTCGATCGTCCCCGGCGCGGTTGCGAACACCGGCGTTCCTTCGGGCGCCATGATGTCGATTGCGTCGTGGCGCCGCGCCCCACCGGCGCGGGCGGCGGTGAAGGTGTCGATCAACTGGTTGGCCGTGATCCCCGCGACCGGGATTGCGAGGCCGGACGGCCCGACCACGACACTTTCGGCCACCGACAGCGACGCCGATCCCGCCGCCGTCGCCGCGTCGCCGCCGTCCGCAGCGGGCGGCGCACCGCGCGAAATGCCGAACGCGAAGATCCAGAACGCGCTGGTCAGGATCGCGGTCAGGACAACAGTGGCGATGGTTTTCATCAAGCCGTGAATACCGCCTTGAACCCGGGTTTGAGCATCCGCGACAGCCGCAGTACGTCCCAATTGCTCATTCGGATACAGCCGTGACTCTCCGCCCGCCCGATCGTTTCCGGCGTCGGCGTGCCGTGGATCCCGTAATGCTCCTTGGTCAGGTCAAGCCACGCCAGTCCGACCGGACCGTTCGGCCCCGGCGGCAGGCGCTTGTCGTCGGCGGTCGGGTCCTTCGCATCCCAGAACAGGTCGGGCTGATAATGGAACGGCGGCAGGAAGGCGTAGGTCGTCGCCTTCCACAGCCCGAACGGCAGCGGGTCATGGCTCGACCCCATCGTCACCGGGAACTGGGCGATCACCTGCCCCTGGCCGAGGTCGGTCGGCACCGTGTACTTTGCCCCCTTGCCGCCGTCCTTGGTCAGCGGTCCGGCGGGCGGCGCACCCTTCATCACGCGCAGCACGCCTTCCTGCTTGCTGACGATGACATAATCACCCTGCACCGTCCCGCTGTCGACGTTGAGCTTCGCCATCCACGACGCGATATCGGCCTTGACCCCGCCATAGTTGCGATTGGCCGCGACGACATTCGGCAGGCGCAGCGTCTGTCCCGCCCCGATCTTCGCGTCGGGGCCATTGAGGGCGACGAGTGTGTCGGGAGTCGTGTGAAACTCCTCGGCGAGTTGCTCGAGCATGTTGCGATAGCCAAGGAACGGCAGCTTGGCCTGCTCCTCGGGCTTTTTGGGCAGCGGCATCACGAACGGCCCGGACAGCTGGTCGGGGGACAGCGTGACCATGATCGTCGACGGCCGGTTCTGCGCCAGCAATGCCTGCCGCGTGGCCGTATCGAGCAGGCCGGAGTCGGGCAGGTTGTGCGCCTGCTGGAAGCCGCTGACCGACTTGGCGAACACCATCCCCTTCTTGCCGTCGATCACCCCTGAAGGGAAACCGGCGACGTCGAGCAGCACCTGGGCGTGGAAGATGGAGCCGTCGATCGGCGACCCTTTTGTCCCCGGCGCGACCCACGGCTTGCCCTGCGACGCCGCTCCGGTCGCGGCGCGATCGGCAGCGGACGGGGCGGTAGCCGGGGCGGTCCTGGCGGCTGGCGCCTGTGCCAACGCGAGCGCGGCCACGCTTAGTCCAGCTAGGCCGAGGGTCGAACGAAGGAAGGTCTTGGGGATCACGCAACTTCTCCTACGGGAACGATACTGGACGGATGAACGATGCACCGCCACTTTCTATCCCCGGCGGCAACGATCTGTGGTCCCGCGGTATCTGGTTGAAGCTGAAACGCGATTTGGGGCGACGGATCATCCGCCGCCAGTGAACTCAACCCGGATGTTTCAAATGCGCGCCATATCCCCAGTCGTCAGCCCGGGTGGCTTTCATCTCCGCGACTCCACTGGGCCCCATCGTCAATTGGTCGGCGTGACCGAAGCCCTTCGAATAGTCGAGAATAGTGATGATCGCGGGATAAGCCCGCATCACGGCAGAATGCGCATCATCGGGCATTTGAACGCGCTTCAGTCCAGGATGGCGGTCAGTCAGAAGCTCGATTGCTCGACTACGTTGCTTGGGATCGCGGACTTCCGATACATGCGCGGCGATCGACAAGGCCTTGATCGTCGCGGGATCGTGAAAGTCGCCACCGATCGCGATCGAAACCCGGTCATCCCGGCTAATGTTCTCGAACTTCTGGCTGGCTCGTGAAATCATGAAATAAATCAGGACATCCTCGTTCGCGTAACCGACGAGCGTTGTCTGGGGCCACCCGTCCGGCCTGACGGTGGCGACGGCCATGACGCGGTTCTGATCCAGGATCGCGACTGCCTTGTCCTTCATCGCTGCTCTCCCTTCATCGCCAGCGGCAACCTGATCCTCGAACTCGCCAGCTACGCGCGGCGCTGGAACGTCTGAGCGGTCGCTCATTCGCTCGCGCCGCGCGGCGCCGTCACATCTTGTCGAACACCATTGTCACGTCTCGCGGAGCACTCCCAACCAGTGAGTGACGGCGCAGCGTGAGCCGCTTGCCGTCGGCCGACAGGTCGCTCACCGCCGATGCCGAGGGCTTGCCGTGGAGCATCACTTTCGACTTGAGCTCGCGTGGCGTAACCATCGTTATGGCAATGCTGTCGCCGATTGGATTGCCCATCATTGGATAGGCTTTCCCGTCGATACTGCCGGCATAGCTGATGTGCGTTGCCTTGCCCGCCGAGGTCATTCCCTTGCCGTCGAGCGTGATCTTCTTGCCATCGACGGCGTATGTCCGCGTTTCGGACCATTGTCCGGGATGCGCGCCGAGCTTCGACTTGGCGACATTAAGCTTCCACGTGCCGCTCCAGTCGGCCGACGGTGCTTTATCTTTTGCCGACGCACCGACCGGCGCCAGCAACACCATGGCGGCGACAAATCCAACGATATGCTTGTTCATGGCCTTCTCTCCTGGATAAGGACAGGCCGCCGCCGACGTACGCCCGGCGATGACGCACGAGTGTGCGCCCATCGCTGTCGAAGTGCAATCGAGCCGCGCAAATGCGGTCGCGACTACCCCTTGAGCACGTCCGCAAACGCGGCGACTGCCTTGCCCGGATCCTCCGCCCCGAAGACCCCCTGACACACCGCGATGAAGTCCGCTCCAGCCGCGATCAGGGGCGCGGCATTGACCGGGGTGATCCCGCCGATCGCGACGCACGGCACTTCGAACAGTGCCGACCACCACGACAGGAGCGCCGGTTCAGGGCGATAGTGGCTCGGCTTGGTGGTCGTCTCGTAGAAGGCACCGAACGCGACATAGTCGGCCCCGGCCTCGCCCGCGTCCATCGCGAGGTGGCGGCTGTCGTGGCAGGTGCGACCGATCTGCACCGCGGGGCCGAGCAGCGCGCGCGCCTGGCGGATATCGCCGTCCGACTGGCCGAGGTGGACCCCGTCGGCGCCGAGCCGCTTGGCCAGGCTCATGCTGTCGTTGACGATGAACGCGACGTCATGATCGGCGCAGATCCGCTGCAGCGGTTCGGCCAGCCGCGCCAGCTCATGTTCTGCCACATCCTTGACCCGCAACTGGAACGCCGCGACCGGACCGCCGCCGAGTGCCGCCTTGAGCTGGTCGGGAAATGCGCCGCCGACCTCCTGCAGCGAGATCAGGTAGAGTTCGCACGGGCGCGTCCGCGTCGGCGGGGCGAAAGCGGTGAGGTCGGCTTCGTCTTCGGTGAGCATGGGCCGGGCCTTAGCCGAGGGGGAGAGCGCGTCCAACTCCCCTCCCGCCAGAGCGAGGGGCGATTTTCCTGTCCTACAGCTATACTGAAAGCGCATAGAATCGTCGATGCGCCAGCGACTCACTTACCCTTTGAATTTCGCCCAATCCGGGACACGAACCGGCGGTTGCAAAATCTCGCCACAGCGTCCTCGCTGTCCAAAGGTCACACCGCGCAAAACTTCGCGACAACGTCCACACTGTCCAAAACCGGCTCAGGCCTTGACCGTTGACGCCTTGTGGATGTCGCTGATCGCGGTCCCCAACGCAGCGTTGAATTCCTCGTCGCTCATCTGGTCCTTGAGGTCGCTGAGCAGCGCGCGCGAAAAGCTCGCGATCATGCCCTTGTTCTTTGCGAGCTCAGCGCACGCCTCGGGACGGCTGTATCCGCCCGACAGCGCGACGACCTTCAGCGCCGCGCGATGATCGACCAGTGGATCGAACAACCCTGCCTCGGTCGGAATGGTCAGCTTGAGCATCACTTGCTGCCCCTGCGGGACGGCATCGAGCGCCTTTACCAGTTCATCGCGCAAAATACGGTCGCACTCGGCCCGCTCAGCACTCAGGATCGACACTTCGGGTTCGATGATCGGCATCAGCCCGTGCGCGTTGATCTTCGCCGCGACCTCGAACTGCTGCCGGACGATCGCCGCGATCCCGGCCGGGTCGGCGCGCTCGATCACCGAACGCATCTTGGTCCCGAAAATGCCCTTCGCCTTCGCCCGCTCGAGCAATCCGTCGAGCCCCGCGATCGGCTTCATCAGCTTGACGCCATGCGCCTCCTCTTCGAGCCCCTTGTCGACCTTGAGGAACGGCACGACGCCCCGCTCCCACAGCAGCTCGGGCACCGGCTTGCCGCCCGCCGCCCCGTCCATCGTCCGTTCGAACAGGATCGCGCCGATGACTTTCTCGCCGGTGAAGCAGGGCGAGGTCATCACGCGGGTCCGCATCGCGTGGATCAGCGCGAACATCTCCTCGTCAGTCGAAAAGCAGTCCGCGCCAATGCCATAGCCCTTAAGCGCTCCCGGCGTGGACCCGCCGCTCTGGTCGAGCGCGGCGATAAAGCCGTCGCCCTGCTCGATCTTGGCAAGCATTTTTAGTCGGTTCGCCTCAAGATCGACGGTCATCAAGGTCCCTTTGCGCCTTACTGCATACGTATGCGAAGGCGTCCTAGCGAGGGCCCCGAACGGGTGCAACCGCTACCGCTGGAGCGCGGCAACTCCCGGTAAAGTCTTGCCTTCCATCCATTCCAGGAAAGCCCCGCCAGCGGTCGAAACGAAGGTGAAGTCGGGCACTACTCCGGCCATGTTGAGCGCCGCGACCGTGTCCCCGCCGCCCGCCACCGACACCAGGCTGCCACCTTCCGTCAGCGCCGCGGCGGTCTTCGCCAGCGCCACCGTGGCGGCATCGAACGGCGGCGTCTCGAATGCACCGAGCGGACCGTTCCACACCAGCGTCCGGCAATTCTTGAGCACGTCGGACAACGCCTCGACGGCCGCCGGACCGATATCGAGGATCATCTCGTCGGCCGCGACCTCGTGGACATTGACGGTGCGCAGGCTCGGAGGATTGGCGGCAAACTCCTTCGCCACGACCACGTCGTACGGCAGATGGATGGTGCAGTTGGCCGCCTCGGCCTTGGCGAAGATCGCCTCGACCTCGCCGACCAGGTCATGCTCGCATAGCGACTTGCCGACCGCGACCCCGCGCGCCGCGAGGAACGTGTTCGCCATGCCGCCGCCGATGATGAGGTGGTCGACCTTGCCGACAAGGTTGCCGAGCACCGCCAGCTTGGTCGAAACCTTCGCCCCGCCGACCACTGCTGCGACCGGGCGCTCGGGGTTGCCCAGCGCCTTCTCCAGTGCGGTCAGTTCGGCCGCCATCGCCCGCCCCGCGAACGACGGGAGCAAGTGCGCCACGCCCTCGGTCGAGGCATGAGCACGGTGCGCGGCGGAGAAGGCATCGTCGACATAAAAGTCACCGAGCGCCGCCATCCCGCGCGCCAGCTCGGGGTCGTTGGTCTCCTCGCCCAGGTGGAAGCGGGTGTTCTCGAGCATCCCGATCGATCCCGCGGTCATCGTCGTGATCGCGCGTTCCGCCTCAGGCCCTTGGCAATCCTCGATAAAACGCACCGGACGGCCGGTCAGCTCGCTCAACGGGCGGACGAGCAGCGCAAGGCTCATGTCGGGTCGGACCTGACCCTTGGGTCGGCCGAAATGCGACAGCAGCAGCACGATTGCGCGCTTGTCGCTCAGCTCGGAGATGGTCGGCACCGCGGCGCGCAGCCGCGTATCGTCGCTGATCGCGCCATCCTGCATCGGCACGTTGAAGTCGACCCGGACCAGCACCCGCTTGCCGGTGAGGTCGTCGGGAAGGTCGTCGAGGGTCTTGAAAGCTGCCATGTTGGTCGCCCGCCGATTGAGGATGGCGAGCGACTAGCGGGGGCTCGCCATCACGACAAGGCGATCAGTCTGGCGTGGCGAGGTACTGCTGGCGAAGCGTGTCGATCTCGACCTGCTTGCCGCCCCGCTCGATCTGCCAGAAGGTCCAGCCGTTGCACGACGGCGCGCCCTGCAGCCCCGCGCCGACCTTGTGGATCGACCCCAGCTTGCCGTCGCACTCGATCGACCCGTCGGCGCGCACCACCGCGGCCCAGCGCCGTTTCGCGTCGGTCAGTAGCGTGCCCGGCGCGATCAGCCCGCTTTCGACCAGCACCCCGAACGCGACCCGTGGCGCGGTGCGCTTGTCGGCCATCACCGTCATCGCGCTTTCGTCGAGCGGCAGGCTCGCCGCGATGCGCCGCCGCGCAACCTCGACATAGGCGCTTTCGCGCTCGATCCCGATCCATCGCCGACCAAGCCTGCGAGCCACTGCACCGGTCGTTCCAGTACCGAAGAAAGGGTCGAGAACGACGTCGCCCGGTTTAGTGCACGCTAGAAGAATCCGGTACAGCAGCGCCTCGGGTTTCTGCGTCGGATGCGCCTTGTGGCCGTCATCCCCCTTCTCGCGCTCGGCTCCCGAGCAGATCGGGAACAGCCAGTCCGACCGCATCTGGATGTCATCATTGAGCGATTTCATCGTCGTATAGTTGAACGTGTACCGAGCCCCCTCCCCCTTCGAGCACCAGATCAGCGTTTCGTGGGCATTAGTGAAGCGGGTGCCGCGGAAGTTGGGCATCGGGTTGGTCTTGCGCCACACCACGTCGTTCAAGATCCAAAAGTCGGCGTCCTGGAGCAGCGAGCCGACGCGGAAGATGTTGTGATAGCTGCCGATTACCCAGATCGTCCCGTCGTCCTTGAGGATGCGGCGCGCTTCGGCCAGCCACTCGCGGGTGAAGTCATCATAGACAGCGAGGCTGTCGAACTTGTCCCACGCGTCGTCGACCGCATCGACCCGCCCGCCCTCTGGCCGAAACAGGTCGCCGCCGAGCTGGAGGTTGTAGGGTGGATCGGCGAAGATCATGTCGACCGACTTGTCGGGAAGGCCGGCCATCGCGGTGATGCAATCCGCCTGAATAACGCTGTCGAGAGGCAGCGGGCGCGGCGCCAGTTTCAGCTGCGGCCGTTTGGTGCCGGGCCGCGAACGGCCCTGCTTCTCCGCGAGTGGAACGATCAGATTCATGGCGAGCCCCCTGTTCATCCGCACGGTGAGTCACGCGCGACTCGCGGTCAAGCAGGACGAGCTTTCCCGCATTTGGAATCATGGCGGAACGGAACGAGTCCGTCCTGGGCTCCACACCATATGTTGAGTCTCGGCGGCGGGGACAGACTCAACCGGTGGTGGTGTGGCCCAAAGGACTCGCCAGATCCATTTCATGTTGGCGGTCCATCGCGAGTCGCTCGCGGACCAGATTGAAGCTCCGCCGGTGGAGCGGCGTGCAGCCCAGTTCGACTAATGCCCGGCGGTGATGGAGGGTCGGATAGCCGCGGTTGGTCTCCCAGCCATAGCCCGGGTAGATCCGCGAATGGTCGAGCATGATCCGGTCGCGCGTGACCTTGGCGACGATCGAGGCGGCGGCGATCGAGCGGCACTTGGTGTCGCCGGCGACGATCGCCGTGGCGGCGGTGCGTTCCCAGCGCGGCAGGCGGTTGCCGTCGACCAGCACATAGGCCGGTTCAAAGCCGAGCGCCTCGACAGCGCGCTGCATGGCCAGCATCCGCGCCCAGAAGATGTTGAGCGTGTCGATCTCCTCGACCGAGGCGATCCCGACCCCGATCCGCGCGACCTTCTGCAACCGCCCGAAGATCGCCTCACGCGTCGCCAGGTCGAGCCTCTTGCTGTCGTCGATGCCGCGCGGGAAGTGCTCGCGATCGAGCACCACCGCGCCTGCGACAACCGGCCCGGCGAGCGGCGCACAGCCAGCTTCGTCGACCCCGGCCAGCGGCTGGGCGAACGCGCGCTCGATCTTGAAACAGGGGCGCTTCACGCCTTTTCGTCCGCCATCCGCCACGGCGGGAAGCGGCGCGCTTCGCCCGCCTTGTAGAGGAACACCGTGTTGCCCGCCGGATCGCGCAGGCGGGCTTCGCGCCACATCCACGGCTGGTCGCGCGGGCCATGCTCGAACGGCATCCCGCTGCGCGCCAGCCGCTCGACGCGCTGGTCGAGGTCGTCGCACTCGAAATAGACGGCGGTCGATTCCGAAATCACCTCCTCGGGGTCGATCTGGATCGAGAAGGTCGCCCCGCCGGCGCTTTCGAAGCGGGCATAGTGATTTTCGGGCGCATCGACGATCTGCCGCAGCCCGAGCGCGCGGTAGAAGGCGGTCATCGCGGCATAATCCTTGCCCGTCACCGTCACCTGGTTGAGCCGCGGACCGGCGCCGCAATCAAGCCGCACACCCTGCTGGCCAAGCGGCCCCGCGCCATGGCCCAGGCCCGGCGCGTTGTGGAGCGCCATC
>JBKJMA010000149.1:0-4743 GCA_046596505.1 Sphingomicrobium sp. | reverse complement strand
GGCGTCATATTCGTCGAACACCAGCGCGACCGGGTGCTGGATCGCCCACGGCAGCAAGCCTTCGCGGAACTCGGTCACCTGCTGTCCGTCGCGCAGCACGATCGCGTCGCGGCCGATAAGATCGATGCGACTGATGTGCGCGTCGAGGTTGATGCGGATGCACGGCCAGTTCAGCCGCGCCGCGACCTGCTCGATATGGGTCGACTTGCCGGTGCCGTGATAGCCCTGGATCATCACCCGCCGGTTGCGCGCGAACCCGGCGCAGATCGCCAGCGTCGTGTCGGGGTCGAACACATAGGCCGGGTCGAGGTCGGGAACGCGCTCGTCGGCTTCGGAGAAGGCCGGCACTTCCATGTCCGAGTCGACTCCGAAGGCGTCGCGGATCTTGACCATCTTGTCGGGCGCGGCGAGCACCGTGTCGTTGCGGGCGTCGAGGTTGACGTTGGGAATGTCGGTCATGAATCGGCTCTTAGGCGGTTGGCGCCGACCTCTCAACCACCCGAGCCGACTTTCGGGGGCAAGACGAACAGGGTGACGAACTTCTGAGCCAGCGCGCGGTCGCCGGTCACGCCAAGCAGGTCGAGCGGCTGGCCGCCATAGACCACTGCGGCGAGAATGGCCGGCGCGCCGGAAAAGACCACGTCGCAGCCATCGAGCATGCCGCAAGCGATTTTGATCTGACCCTTCTTGACCCGCGCGACATAATCGTCGGCCCCGAACCGGAAGCCGATCCTGGCGTCGACCCCCTTGGCGCGCTTTTCCGAAATCATCGTCCGGAACGACAGCAGGATCGACACCCCGCTGATCGGCAGCGTCGGATCGTGGCCGGGCGAGCGCGCCGCCCAGCGGCCGAGCTCCTGGACGATGGGTTCGGCCTCCAGCCCCCACTCGGTCGCCTCATAGACCTGGACCGAGGCCGGCGACGGCAGCTTGCGCCGCCGGACAAGCCCGCGCTGGTCGAGCTCGGCAAGCCGCTGGGTCAATACGTTGGCGCTGATCCCCGGAAGCGCCGCGCGCAGTTGCGAGAAGCGGCGCGGCCCGAGCATCAGTTCGCGCAGCACCAGCAGCGTCCACCGTTCGCCGATCAATTCGAGCGCGTGCGCCGTCCCGCACGCATCGTCGTACTGCCGCTTGTCGTTCCTCCGCGACGGCTCATCCTTTAAATTAGTTATGTTTTCTAACTGCACAGTTGTGATATATTATCGAAGTGGGTATCAAGCAAGGGCCAACCGAGTCGCAGGAGTTGAAATATGGCCGATCCCCAGATGATCTTCGTCAACCTCGCGGTCACCGACCTCGCCGCCTCGCGTCGCTTTCTTGAAGCACTCGGCGCGACGAACGATCCCAGGTTCAGCGACGACACCGCCGCGATGATGCGCTTTTCAGACAGTGTGAACTTCATGCTGATGACCCACGCCAAGTTCGCCACGTTCACCGACCGCGAAATCATCGACCCCCGCCGCCAGGTCCAGGCGTTATTGGTCCTGTCGCGGACCGACCGCGCGGATGTCGATGAGTCGGTCGAGGCTGCGGTCGCAGCCGGCGGCACGGCCGACCCGACGCCCAGGACCGAACATGGCGAAATGATGTACGGCCGCTCGGTCGCCAGTCCCGATGGCCACATGATCAAGCTGATGTGGATGGCCCCGCAAGTCATCGAACAGGGCCCCGTAGCCATGGCCGACGCATGATAACTGCGCCTAGAACCTGGAACCAAAGGAGCGTGACATGCCCTATATCGACGGCTTCATCATCGCCGCCCCGACCGCCGATAAGGACAAGTTCGTCGATCACGCGCGGCGAATGGACGCGATCTTTATCGAGGTTGGCGCGACTCGGGTGCTTGAGGGGTGGGGCGACGACGTCAAGAAGGGCGAACACACCGACTTCCCGCGCGCGGTCGCCGCGACCGATGACGAGACCGTTGTTTTCTCGTGGATCGAGTGGCCCGACAAGGCGACCCGCGACGCCGGGATGGAGAAGATGCGAACCGACGAGCGGATGATGGCCGAGCCGATGCCGTTCGACGGCAAGCGCATGATCTTCGGCGGCTTCACGCCGATCGTCGACCTGAAAGGTTAGCCAAGATGACCAATCCCCACGGCCGCTTCATTTGGTACGAGCTGATGAGCCCCGACCCGGACGCATCGAAGGTCTTCTACGACGCCGTCGTCGGCTGGGACCTCGAACCCGAGCCAGCGGGCGAGATGGACTATCGCATGATCCGCCGCGGCGATGGCGGCAATTCCGGCGGGGTCATCCGCCTGTCCGACGAGATGCAGCAGCATGGCGCACGACCCGGCTGGCTCGGCTATGTCGGGGTTAACGACGTCGACGCGATGGTCGGCGCGGTCGAGCTCCATGGCGGCAAGACGCTGATGCCCGCCCACGATCTTCCCGGGGTCGGCCGCTTCGCGATGATCGCCGACCCGCAAGGCGCACCGCTGTACATCATGAAGCCGACCCCGCCGCCGGGACAGGATGACGCCGACAGCGGCGTCTTCTCGGTCGACCAGCCGCAGCACGTCCGCTGGAACGAGCTTGCCACCGCCGATCCCGATGCTGCGGTCCATTTCTACCAACAGCATTTCGGCTGGCACCAGCAGGGCGAAATGAACATGCCTGTCCTGAGCGGAGTCGAAGGGGGCGCAATGGGCAAATACCGCTTTCTCCAGCATGGCGGCGTCGGGATCGGCGCGGTGATGCCGCGACCTCCGCAAATGCTGGTCAGCAGGTGGAGCTATTACATCGGTGTCGATGACATCGATCGCGCCGCAATGGCGGTCGAGGCCGGTGGCGGGACCATCGTCCATGGCCCGATCGAAATCCCCGGTGGCGAATATTCCTTGAATGCGGTCGACCCGCACCAGGCGCTGTTCGGCCTCGTCGGCCCGCGCACGAACCAAGGAGCAGCCGATGCGTAAGATCATCGGCAGCGCGTTCCAGTCACTCGATGGCGTGATGCAGGCGCCCGGCGGTCCGACCGAGGACTGGACCGGAGGGTTCACCAAGGGTGGCTGGCTTCCGGCGGTAGGCGATGAAGCAGTCGGCGAGGCGATCGGCCAGCTGTTCAAGGAACCGTTCGACCTGCTGCTCGGGCGGCGGACCTACGACATCTTCGCCGCCTTCTGGCCTTATGCCAAGGGCGACGGCAAGCCGATGGGAGAGATGTTCGATCGCGTCGCCAAATTTGTCGTGACCCATCGCGACGAGCCGCTCGAGTGGCACAACAGCCACCGCGTCGGCACGCTCGAAGCGATCGCTGACCTCAAACGGAGCTCGGGACCCGACCTCCTGATACAGGGCAGCAGCACACTTTATCCGCAGCTCCTCGCCGCCGGGCTGCTCGACCGTCTGACGCTGATGACCTTCCCGGTCGCTCTGGGCCACGGCAAGCGGCTATTTGGCGAGGGCACGCCGCCGGGGACGATGAAGATGGTCGCCCACGAGGTCTCCCCGGCCGGAAACATCATCGCGACTTATGAACCCGCCGGCGAAGTCAGACTGGGAAGTTACGCGACGCAACCGCCGAGCGAGCGTGAGCAGCAGCGGCAAGAAAGGATGAAGGTTGAGGATGCGGCCCGCTAGCAAGCGCCCGCGCGGCTAGCGCACCGGGCCCTAGTCGCCCTGGCCGGGCTCGGTGCTGAAGTATTTCTCGAACTTGCCTTCCTGGCCCTTGAACTCGTCGGCATCGGCCGGGCTTTCGCGCTTGCGCGTGATGTTGGGCCATTCGACCGAGTAGCTCGCGTTGAGCTCGAGCCACTTCTCGTTGCCGCTCTCGGTATCCGGCAGGATCGCCTCGGCCGGGCACTCGGGCTCGCACACGCCGCAGTCGATGCATTCGTTGGGGTTGATGACGAGCATATTGTCGCCCTCGTAGAAGCAGTCGACCGGGCACACTTCGACGCAGTCCATATATTTGCAGCGAATGCAGGCGTCGGTGACGACGTAGGTCATGGGTCGAAAGCTCCTGTGATCGAGCTTAGTCGCTAAGAGCGCGGGGCGGCGGCGTCAACGGGAAGTGCGACGAGGCGCCCGCCTGCCGCTTTCGCGAACGCGGGAACGGCGACGTTGGAACGACCGCTTGCGACCCGATACCTGCCGTTCTACTTATCCAGATGCTTGCCCGTAAGCCGCCCTTGGGGCAGACGTGCTTACTATGCTGAATGAGCAACGACATGTGGTCGATACCATCGACGCCTTCCTAAATGGATCGAGCGCCAAATGGGACTGGGATGACTTCACATCCTGTTCGCTTCGCAGTGCGAAGTTAGACAGCATTCGTCGCCGGGCTGCTGCTCTCGACTTGCCACTCAATGGGGAAGGCGAAGCAATCCTTAAGGCGTTGCGCGACGAAGCGGTGATTTTGGTCGAAGATGATCTAAAGAAACCGAAGCCTTGGTCCATGGGAGGCGGAATGGCATTGGGCTTAGTTGGGGGCGCGCTTCTCTGGTGGAGCAGTTTCGTTCCGGGCGCGGGCCTGTTCCAAAATCCCCAACTGCTCCTGCTACCGTCCGCCATGGCAATCCTTGTCGTGAGCATACGCAACAAACGGAAAAAGGTCGGTTCGTTTGATCCCGAAATCATGGCACAGAACAATCGAGGCAGGGTTTAGACCCGTCCGCTTTTTATCTAAATGGATTTGAAGCCGCCTGTCGTCTTACCACCAATGTGGGTCGTTCGCTTTCACCCGCTGACGGAACTCACAATCTCCTCATAAGCGCACCGCGCCTCGCGCGCCGG
>JBKJMA010000158.1:0-7920 GCA_046596505.1 Sphingomicrobium sp. | reverse complement strand
ATGGTCGGGGCGACAGGATTCGAACCTGCGACCCCCACACCCCCAGTGTGATGCGCTACCAGGCTGCGCTACGCCCCGACCGGACCCGCCTTGGCGGCGAGAGAGCGGCCATCTAGTCGCCGGGGACCCTCAAGGCAAGGTGGCATTGCCTGTGCTTGGCTTGCTTGGCCCGCGCCGTCCGTGATAGGCGCGCCGCTTCCTATCCGCGAGCGGTCGTCCCGGCCCCGCTAGGCGACACGAAAGACTTTTCGCCCATGAGCATCGCCTCCCTCCTCGCCACGTCCCAGGCGTCCAGTGCTGTCGCTCCGTCCGCTGCCGGCACCGGAACCGATTTCTTCCTGCAGATGGTTCCGCTGCTATTGGTCTTCGTGATCTTCTATGTGCTGATGATCCGCCCGCAGCAGGCGCGCGCGAAGCAACACCAGGCGACACTGGCTGCGGTCAAGAAGGGCGATGAAGTGATCACTGGCGGCGGCATTCGCGGCCGCGTCACCAAGGTCAGTGACGGTGAGGTCGAGGTCGAGATCGCGACCGGCATCAAGGTCCGCGCCGTCACCTCGACGCTCAATTCGGTCGTCACCCGCGACACCAAACCGGCCAACGACTGATGCTTGATTTTCCGCGCTGGAAGGTCGTCGCGATCAGTCTGGCGATCCTCGTCGGCATCCTGTTTTCAATCCCCAGCTTCTTCCCGAAAGACCAAGTCGCGCACTGGTCGGGCGGTCTACCGCACAGCCGGATCAACCTCGGGCTCGACCTTGCCGGCGGATCACACCTGCTGCTCGAGGCCGACACCGCTGACGCCTCAAAACAGCGCGTCGCGGCGATGGAGGATAATGTATCGAGCGAGCTTCGCCGAGGCGACGCCCCGATCGATATCGGCGACATTTCGACCGCCGACGGCGTGCTATCGTTTATGGTCCGCGACCCGGCGCAGGTCGACGCCGCGGTCGAAAAGTTGCGGCAATTGACCAAGCCGGTCGGCCTGACCGGCGCGCGCGACTGGGACGTAACGGTGCGCGACCAGAGCCTCATCGTGCTGACCCCGACCGCCGATGGCCAGGTGCGCGCGCTCAAGGACGCAATGACCGTCGCGCGCGATGTCGTCCGCCGCCGGATCGACCCGCAGGGGACGAAGGAAATTACGGTCGTCACGCAGGGCAACAACCGCATCCTGGTGCAGGTCCCCGGGGTCGAGAACCCCGAGGCCTTGAAGGCACTGATCGGTCAGACCGCGCGGCTCGAGTTCAAGCTGGTCGACCTTAACGCCAATCCCGCCGAAGTGGCACAGGGCCGCGCCCCGCCGGGTAGCCAGGTGCTGCCGATGGCCTCGGGCGCCGGCGCGATGGCGGTCCAGCGGCGGGTAATGGTCTCGGGCGACCAGCTGACCAGCGCCAAGCAGAGCTTCGACCAGGACGGCCGGCCCGACATCACCATCGCCTTCAACTCGACCGGGGCGCGCCGCTTCGGCCGGGTGACGCAGGAGAATGTCGGCAAACCGTTCGCGATCATCCTCGACAACAAGATCTTGTCCGCGCCGACCATCCAGAGCGCGATTCTCGGCGGCACCGCCTCAATCTCGGGCAGTTTCACCGTCGAAAGCGCCAACCAGCTCGCGGTCAGCCTTGCTTCGGGTAAGCTGCCGGTCAAGCTGAACATCATGGAGGAGCGCACCATCAGCGCCGACCTCGGCAAGGACTCGATCCACAAGGGCGCACTGGCGGCCGGCGCGGCGATCATCGCTGTGATGATCTTCATGCTCGTCACCTATGGCCGGTTCGGGGTCTATGCGAACATCGCGCTGGTAGTGAACGCATTCCTCGTGATTGGCATCATGGCCTTGTTCAACGCGACTCTGACGCTTCCCGGGATCGCCGGATTCGTGCTGACGATCGGCGCTGCGGTCGACGCCAACGTGCTGATCAACGAGCGTATCCGCGAAGAAATTAGGCGCGGGCGAAAGATCCTCGACGCGGTCGAGACCGGTTATCACGAAGCATTCCGCGCGATTTTCGACGCCAATATTACCCACGCCATCTCGGCGGCGCTAATGTTTTACTTCGGCTCGGGACCGATCCGCGGTTTTGCCGTCGTGCTTGGCATCGGTATCCTTACCTCGGTGTTCACCGCAGTCTATTTCACGCGCATGCTGGTCGTGTTGTGGCTTCGCCGCACCCGCCCGCGCTCGCTGCATATTTGAGGGTCCCGCGATGAAGCTGCTCAAACTCGTCCCCGATCATACCAACCTCGACTTCATGCGCTGGCGTACGCTTGCGCTGATCCTGTCGACGATCGCCACGATCGCAGCGCTGGCCTTCACCGCCTATCGCGGGCTCAACCTAGGGGTTGATTTCGCCGGCGGGCAGATGGTCCGCGTGAGCTTCGTCAAGTCGATCGACATCGAGGATCTGCGCACCAAGATGGATTCGCTCCAGGTCGGCGAGGCGACGATCCAGGAGTTCGGCAACAACCGCACTTACCAGATCCGACTGCCGCGCCCGCCGGGGCCGGATTCGATGTCCAACACGGTTGTGACCAAGGTCCAGGCGTTCATTCCCAAGGCGTATCCGGGTGCGGTCGTCGGCGCAGGCGAATCGGTCTCGGGCAAGGTTTCGGAAGAACTGGCTGCCGACGGCGCCAAGGCGATCCTGTTCGCGATGATCGGCATTGCGATCTACATCTGGTTCAGATTCGAATGGCAATTCGGGGTCGGGGCGCTGGTGACGCTGGCGCACGACTTCGCGATGACGCTAGGCTTTTTTGCCTTCACCCGGCTGCAGGTAGACTTAAATGTCGTCGCCGCGTTTCTGACGATTATCGGCTATTCGCTTAACGATACCGTCGTCATTTATGATCGGATTCGCGAGAATTTGCGCAAATATCGTAAGATGTCGATCCTGCCGTTGCTCAATCTGTCGCTGAACGAGACGCTGGCGCGGACCGTGGTGACCTCGCTGACGGTGCTGATTGCGCTCGCGCTGCTGATGGCGATCGGACCGGAAGTCATTTTCGGGCTGTCGATCGCGATTTTCTTAGGCGTCCTGATCGGCACTTATTCGTCGATTTACATCTCGGCGCCAATCCTGGTGTGGCTCGGGGTGAAGCCTGACAGCTTCCTGCGCAGCAGCGATGATACCGGCGGACAAGCCCAGCCCGCTTGAGGTTCATCGGCCAGCAAGGCGCGCGTCGCAAAGCAGGGCGTTCGCGGCTTGGCCTTGCGCCAAGCCCCAGCTAAGGAAGCGTCCATGAACATGAACCGCACGGCGCTGCTGATCGTCGCCGCCGCCCTGATCGTCCCTGCCGCCGGTTGTGCGCGCAACAAGGTCAAGGGCGACACCGCCTATGTCGCACGCGACGTCAACACGCTCTACGCGCTCGCAAAGAAGAGCGCTGACCAAGGCAATTACGCCGACGCCGCCAAGCTGTTCGACGAGGTCGAGCGCCAGCACCCCTACTCGGTGTGGGCCCGCCGCGCTCAGCTGATGAGTGCTTTCAGCTATTATATGGCGCAGCAATATACCGACGCGATTAGCTCGTCGCAGCGGTTCCTCACGATCCACCCGGGCAATGCCGACGCGCCCTACGCCAACTATCTCATCGCGATGAGCTATTACAACCAGATCGCCGACGTCACTCGCGACCAGAAGATCACCCAGCAGGCTTCCGATGCGTTCGGCGAGCTGATTCGCCGTTATCCCGGCAGCCGCTACGCAACCGACGCGCGGCTGAAGCTCGACCTCATCAACGACCACCTCGCCGGCAAGGAAATGGAAGTCGGGCGTTATTACGAACGGTCGGGCAACTGGCTCGCCGCCTCGCTCCGCTTCCGCACCGTAGTCGATAAATACCAGACAACCAGCCACACCCCCGAGGCGCTCGAGCGGTTGGTTGAATGCTACCTCGCCTTGGGCGTGCCCGACGAGGCGCGGAAAGCCGGCGCGGTGCTGGGGCGTAACTACCCGGGCACGAGCTGGTACAAGCATAGCTATGAACTCATCCGGCGGCATCAGCCGCGCACCTGACCCGGAGCGCTGGGGTTCTTGAAATGAAGTCCGGCTCCGGTCCGCACCCCCGTTCCGCCTACCCACACGGTATACTGAATGGGTTGGCCGGCCATCGCTTTCGCAATGTCCCTCGGACATTCCGACTGTGACGCGGTGCGGGCCGGTACCGTCTCCGCGAATGCGGCGCAAAGGCTGACATGCTCGGCCAGCTCGCCATTCGCGACGTGGTGCTGATCGACCGGCTCGAGCTTGAGTTCGAACCGGGGCTCGGAGTCCTCACCGGCGAGACGGGGGCGGGTAAGTCGATCCTCCTCGATTCGCTTGGCCTTGCTCTGGGGGCAAGAGCCGACAGTGGACTGGTCCGTGCCCGGCAGGACGGCGCAACCGTTTCCGCCGAACTGATACTGCCCGCCGGCCATCCCGCCTTGGCACTCCTTGCCGAACAGGGGATCGAGGTCGAACCGGGTGAACCGCTTGTCCTGCGCCGCACGGTGAAGGCCGACGGCGGCAGCCGCGCCTTTGTTGGCGGGATTAGCGTCCCCGCCGCGACGCTGCGCGATGTGGGCGCACTGGTCATCGAAATCCACGGTCAGCACGACGACAGCGGCTTGCTCAATCCCCGCGGCCACCGCGCGCTGCTCGACAATTTCGGCAAGCTTTCGACCACCGCCGTGGCGAGCGCATGGGGGCAGGTCACCGCGCTCGAACGCCGCCTCGCCGAGGAACGCCGCGCGATCGAGGAAGCCCAGCGCGATCGCGACTGGCTTGCCCACGCATCCGAGGAAATCGCCAAACTCGCCCCCCAGCCCGGCGAAGAAACTGAATTGTCGCAGCAGCGCGCGCTGATGCAGGCGGGGGCGCGGGCAGGGGAGTCGCTGACCGGGATCGACGAACTGCTCGGCGGCTCCGACGGCGCGCTCGCCAGCCTGCGCAGCGCCGCGCGGAAAATCGAGCGCGGCGCGGCCGACCACCCGTTGCTCGCCGAAGCGCTGGCCTCGCTCGATCGCGCGGTGATCGAGGCGAGCGAGGCCGAAGATCGCATCGCCCGCGCCGCCGAGGCGATGGCGTTCGACCCCGCTCGCCTCGATGCGACCGAAGCCCGCCTGTTCGACATCCGCGCGATGGCTCGCAAGCACCGCGTCGAGGCCGACGCGCTCGCCGCGCTGAGCGACGATATGCGCTCGCGCCTCGCCGCAATCGACGCCGGCGAAGTGCAGCTGCGCGATCTCGTACGGTTACTCGCTGCCGCTCGCGCCGCCTATGCCGAGGCGAGCGCCACCCTCCACGCGGCCCGCGCCGCCGCCGCCGTCAGGCTCGACGAAGCCGTAGCCGGCGAGCTTGCCCCGCTGAAACTAGATGCCGCCCGCTTTCAGACTGTCGTCTCCGCCGCAGATCCCGGCCCGAGCGGCGCGACCTCGGTCGAGTTCACGGTTTCGACCAACCCCGGCGCTCCATTCGGCCCGCTTACCCGCATCGCGTCGGGCGGTGAACTATCGCGCTTCATCCTCGCCCTCAAGGTCGCGTTGGCCGAGGCGGGCGGGGCGGGGACGATGATCTTCGACGAGGTCGACCGCGGCGTTGGCGGGGCGGTCGCCAGCGCCATCGGCGAACGACTGTCGCGACTCGCGACACGTTCGCAACTGCTCGTTGTCACCCACAGCCCCCAAGTCGCCGCCCGCGCCGCCCACCACTACCGCATCGAGAAGACGACCGGCCCCGACGGCGCCCGCACCACCGTCCGCAAGCTTGACCCCGATGAACGCCGCGAGGAAATCGCGCGCATGCTGTCGGGCGCCGCGATTACCGAAGAAGCCCGCGCCCAGGCCGCGCGACTACTGGAGACAGCATGAGCAATGATGTGACGATCGACTTCGACGGCGAGCAGCTCGCCAGCCCGTGGTTCCCGGTCGACGGCGTGGCCCGCCCGGCAGTGCTGATTTTCCCGACGGTGATGGGGGTCAGCGACCTCGAGCGCAAATTCGCGAAGGCGCTCAACGCGCTCGGCTATCACGCAATGATCGGCGACCTGTTCGGCACTGCGACCAGGGGCGCGCCGCGTGAGCGGATGTTTGCCGAGCTTGGCCGCCTCAAGGGCGACCGCGCCGCACTCCGCCGCCGGGTGCAGGCGCTTTTCGCCGCGATGGTCGGGCAGCCGGGTGTCGACGCGTCGAGGGTATCGGTCATCGGCTATTGCTTCGGCGGGCTGTGCGCGCTCGATCTTGCGCGATCGGGCGCCCGACTTGCTGCAACAGCGAGCTTTCACGGCCTGTTCGACCCGCCCGGCCTGACGCCGCGCCCGATTGGCGGTAAGGTCGCCGCCTACCACGGGTGGGACGACCCGATGGTCACGCCCGACGCGGTCGTCGCACTGGCGAAGGAGCTGACCGAATTGGGCGCCGACTGGCAGATCCACGGCTATGGCCGTGTCGCCCACGGCTTCACCAACCCCCACGCGGCCCAGATCGGCATCGCCGGGGTAGCCTATAACGCGCTTGCCGCAACGCGCAGCTGGGCTTCGCTGGAGCTGCTGCTGGCCGAAGCTTTCGGATGAACGAAGCCGACGCCGCGAACCGGTTGATGCGGCTGGCGAAGGAGATCGCCCGCCACGACCGGCTCTATCACGACCAGGACGCGCCGGCGATTTCCGATGCGGATTTTGACGCGCTGGTGCGCGAAAATGCCGCGCTCGAGGCAGATTTTCCGCACCTCGTCCGCGCCGATTCCCCGTCGCGTGGGGTGGGGGCGACGCCGAGCTCGAGCCTTGCCAAAGTGCCCCACGCGCGCCCGATGCTCAGCCTCGAAAATGCCTTTGCGCCTGAGGAGGTGGCTGAGTTCGTCGCCCGCGTCCGCCGTTTCCTAAGCCTGGCTCCCGCCGACGTCGTCGCGCTCACCGCAGAGCCTAAGATCGATGGCCTGTCCTGCTCGCTGCGCTACGAGCAGGGCGAATTGCTCTTCGCGGCAACGCGCGGCGACGGCCAAATCGGCGAGGACGTTACCGCTAACGTCCGCACAATTGCCGACATTCCGGAGTCGCTCACCGATGCGCCAGACGTCCTCGAAGTTCGAGGCGAGGTCTACATGGCGAAATCTGACTTCGCTGCGCTGAACAGGCGGCAGGAGGCGGCTGGCGGAAAAATCTTCGCCAATCCGCGCAACGCCGCCGCCGGCTCGCTCCGCCAGAAGGACGCGAAGGTCACCGAGGCGCGCCCGCTGCGCTTCCTTGCGCACGGGTGGGGCGAGCTTGGCGAACAGCTTGGCGCGACGCAGTCCGAAGCGATGTCTCGCCTCGCCGCATTTGGCTTCTCGGTCAGCGACCTGTTCGTCCGCGTCACCACGCTCGACGATGCCCTCGCCCACTACGCCATGATCGAACGGGCTCGCGCCGACCTGCCGTTTGACATCGACGGCGTTGTCTACAAGGTCGACCGGCTCGACTGGCAGGAGCGGCTGGGCCAGGTCGCCCGCGCCCCGCGTTGGGGCCTCGCGCACAAATTCCCCGCCGAGCGCGCCGAGACGACGCTCATCGCGATTGACATCCAGGTCGGGCGCACGGGCAAGCTGACCCCTGTCGGCCGCCTCACTCCGGTCGGCGTGGGTGGGGTGATCGTCGCCAACGTCACCCTGCACAACCGCGACGAGATCGTGCGGCTAGGCCTGCGCGTCGGCGACCGGGTGCGGATCCAACGGGCAGGGGATGTCATCCCGCAAGTGGTCGAGAATTTGACCCGCGACGACCTGCGCGCGCCTTACGCCTTCCCCGACCATTGCCCGGAATGCGGGTCCGAAGCCGTTGGCGAGCAGGGCGAGGTCGATGTCCGTTGCACCGGCGGGCTGATCTGCCCGGCACAGCGGATCGAACGATTGAAGCATTTCGTCTCACGTGGCGCGATGGACATCGACGGGCTGGGCGAAAAGA
>JBKJMA010000092.1:0-2900 GCA_046596505.1 Sphingomicrobium sp. | reverse complement strand
GAGACGATCGTGGAAGCACTACAGCGCCACCTGCAGGGCGCTGCGAACGACGGCTAAGCCGCGTCGTCGATCGCGGCGAGCAATGCCCGGAACGGCAGAAGGATCGCGCCATGCCGTCCGCGCTTGTCCCTTGCGGGAGCGAGCGTCGGCAGTCCGGGCCAGGAACCGGGGTGATCGCTTTCCCCCGCAAGCCAATGCGTCAGTTCGGCCACGGCGACCGCAACCTCATCGCGCGAGCGGCCGATCGCATGAGCCCCCATCAGCGCCGCGCTGGCCTGCCCGAACGCGCACGCCTCGACTTCCTGCCCCACCGCCATGACCCGCCCTCCGGCGTCAACCCGCACTCCGACGCGAACCCGGCTGCCGCAGGTTGGCGAACGAAGCTCGGCGCGACCATCGGCCGGGTCGAGCAGTCCAGGATGCGGGATCTCCGCCGCAAGCCGAAGGATGTCGCGCGTGTAAAGCGGCTCGCTCATCACGCCCGCCGCCAGCTCGTCCCGCCCGGCCCGTCCTCAAGGATGATGCCGTCAGCCTTGAGCTCGTCACGAATGCGGTCGGCGGTGGCGAAATTGCGACGTGCCTTGGCTTCGGTGCGAGCGGCGATGCGCGCTTCAATCGCACCCTCGTCATTGCCCCCGCGAAACCATGCGTCCGCGTCTTGTCTGAGCAGGCCCAGAAGTGCCGCGCTAGCCTTGAGCGTCGCTGCGTCATCGATCGCCGCCAGACGGGACAGGGCGAGCGGCGTGTTGAGATCATCGTCGAGCGCATCGCGCACTGACCCATCTGCTGTCCCGGGTTCCGCGTCAGCCGCCACCCGATAAAGACGATCGAGCAAGGTTTTCGACTGCGTGACCAGGCTCTCGGTCCACGGCAATGGCGAACGATAATGCGCCGACAGCAGCGCCAGCCGCAGCGTCTCGCCCTTGTGGCCCTGCGCCAGCAAATCCTCGACCGTCACGACATTGCCGAGTGACTTCGACATCTTCTCCGCGCCCATATCCACAAATCCGTTGTGAACCCAGTAGCGCGCCAGCGGTGCTCCACCATGCGCGCAGCGGCTCTGCGCCAGTTCATTCTCGTGATGGGGGAAGATGAGGTCCTGGCCGCCGCCGTGGATATCGATTGTTTCGCCCAGGTGCGCGCGGATCATCGCGCTGCACTCGATGTGCCATCCGGGGCGGCCCCTCCCCCACGGGCTGTCCCAGCCGATCTCTATCCCGACGCTCGGCTTCCACAGCACGAAGTCGGCGGGGTCGCGCTTGTAGGGAGCGATCTCGACCCGCGCGCCGGCGACCATCGCCTCGCGGTCGCGGCGGCTGAGGCGGCCATAGTCCGGGTCGGACTCGACCGAGAACAGGACATGACCCTCGGCCTCGTAGGCATGGCCGAGCCCGATCAGCCGCTCGATCATCGCCACCATCGGGCGAATCTCGGCGGTGGCATGCGGCGCGATCGTCGGCGGGGCGACGCCGAGCGCGCCCATGTCGTCGAGATAGTGGCGCTCGTAGCGCTCGGTAATTACCCCCGGCTCGACCCCCTCGGCCTTCGCCGCCGCGATGATCCTGTCGTCGACGTCGGTGACGTTGCGCGCATAGACCATGCTGTCGCTGCCAAATTGGTGGCGGATCAGCCGGGCGAGCGTGTCGAACACCACCGCCGGGCGGGCATTGCCGATGTGCGCGCGGCCGTAGACCGTCGGGCCGCAGACATACATGGTGATGCGGTTCGGGTCGCCAGGGGTGAATTCGCGCTTCTCGCGCGCCATCGTGTCGTAGAGGCGGATCACAGCTTCACCCCGGGGTGGCGCCGGGTCTCGACCCAGTCGACGATCGCGCGGCCGCTGGCGTTGAGCAGCGGATAGGTCCGCGACGCGCGCAGCCACTCGGGCCGCTTGGCCTGCGGCCCCGAGATCAGGTCGGTGGCGAGGTTGGCGAGGAGGAAGAACAGCGTCGCGCCGATCAGCCCCTTGAGCATCCCGAACCCGCCGCCGAGCAGCCGGTCGACTGGCCCGAGCACTGACCTTTTGGCCTTGCCCCCCGCAGACCGCGCGCCGAATTTCACGAGGAAGAAGGTTGGCAGGAACAACAGCGCGAACGCCAGCGCGGCGGCGCCGGTCTGGGTCCCGATGGCCGGGGCCAGCGCCGCCTGCACTGGCGTGTGGAACGCCTTGAGGATGACGATCGCCGCGATCCACGCCGCGAGCGACAGCACCTCATGCGTGAAGCCGCGCAGGAAACCGACCACGGCGCCGCCGCCGATCAGGAGCAGAACGAAGATATCCAGCGCAGTCATAGCGCGTGGCTAGCCGAGCGGTTTGACGCGCGCCAGTAGGAAGCGTCCTCCCGGGTTGGCACTACCGCCCCAGGATCTGGTCCACCAACCCGCGCAGGTTCGCGAAGCGGGTCAGCGCGATACCGCCCTCGCAGTGATCGACCCCGCTCGGTACCCACGCCCGCCCGAACCCCAGCTTGGCCGCCTCCTTCAATCGTAACGCGGCATGGGCGACCGGGCGCACTTCACCCGAAAGCGCAATTTCGCCGAGCACGATCGAATCCCCCGGCACTGGACGCTCGGACAGCGCCGACACAAGGGCGGCGGCGACGGCGAGGTCGGCAGCGGGGTCGGACAGGCGATAGCCGCCCGCGACGTTGAGATAGACTTCGGCGGTTGCAAAACTCATCCCGCAGCGCGCCTCCAGGACCGCCAGCACCATCGCCAGCCGCCCCGAATCCCAGCCGACTGCGGCGCGGCGCGGGGTCGCCCCGCTCGCCAGCCGAACGACCAGCGCCTGGATCTCGACCAGCACCGGCCGCGTCCCCTCGAGCGCGGGGAACACCGCCGTCCCGCTGACCGGCTCGCCGCGCTGGGTCAGGAACAGCGCCGACGGGTTGGGGACTTGG
>JBKJMA010000148.1:0-7300 GCA_046596505.1 Sphingomicrobium sp. | reverse complement strand
GCTGGCGGTGATCGCCGCGATCGTGTGGATGTTCCGCAATGCCCTGCACGGCGAGACGATCGAGCAATCCTCGCCGACCGCCGGTTTCGCGCTGCTGCGCCGTCCCCGGTTCGGCTTCGGCGCGATGTGCATCTTCCTTTATGTCGGCGCCGAAGTGTCGATCGGGTCGCTGATCGTCAACTATCTCAAGCAGTCGAGCGTGATGGGCTTGTCCGACCAGTCGGCGGGCAACATGATCGCTTACTATTGGGGCGGCGCGATGGTCGGTCGGTTCTTCGGTTCGGCCCTGTTGCGCGTGTTGAGCCCGGGAAAGATCCTCGCGTCGGTCGCGGCCGGGGCGGTCATTCTGATCCTGATTTCGGCCAACAGCTCGGGCCCTGTCGCGGGCTACAGCCTGTTGGCGATCGGGCTGATGAACTCGATCATGTTCCCGACCATCTTCTCTTTGGCGTGCGAACGGCTCGGAGCGCGGGCGGCGGATGGATCGGGGATCATCAACATCGCCATCTTCGGCGGAGCGGTCGTGCCGCTGCTAACCGGTGCGCTGGCCGACGTGTCGGGCAGTCTCGCCTTCGCGCTGCTGATCCCCGCTCTGTGCTATGCGATCATCCTGGCGTTCGGGATTTACGCCCGGCGCCCGGCCACGGCGTAGGAACCGAGCCAGCCGCCGGTAAATCCGGCCCGGCGCAAACCGCGGCGAATGGTCGGCGATCGTCGCATGACGCGCCACACCGCTTCGCCGCGGTAATTGGCAATCATCGCCATGATGGGTCCCTGGTCGATTCCCAGATAGTCGGTTGCGATCCAGCCGTGGCGAGGATCGATGGTGCCGGTTTCGACCTTTGTGGCAACATCGCGCACGCTTGGGTTGAACGAGTCCACCAACCCATAGCGGCGGTAAAGCGCACCACCGCCATAGTCCCGCAGCGCGAGTGTGGCGGGGATGCAAATCTCGGGCGCGAAGGGCAGCGACGAAATCGCCGCCGTCGGCGCGATCGTGCCGTCGTCCAGTCCATCCGGCTGGCCGAGGGGGCCGCGTGCCGCGTAACCATGCACGGCGCCCTGCTTCAGTCGCAAATTTCCGGGGCCCTCGCACGCCGTTAGCCCCCATATGTCCCGCGAATAGCCATCCCAGCGCATGGGGTTGGCGATGCAATAGGCGCGATTGGCATAGGTCGCGCGGCGGCTGTTTTCGAAATAATCCAATCCCGCCGCGCGCATCGGCGCGTCACGGATGCCGCGAAAGTCGATCCATACATGACTGTATTGATGGCCAAACAGCGGCGCGAAGGCGAGATGGCGCGTGTCACCCTTCCCGCGCCAAAATTCGCCGTAGCGTGACGTCCATGCGTCCCACGCCCCGTCCGCGACAGGATGCCGCCGCGAGCCGAGTGCGAGCAGCACGACCATCATCGCTTCGTTGTAACCCACCCAATCGCGGTCGATGAAGCCTCGACCCGGATGCCAGCCCATCGAGATCGACGAGCGCCCGCGCTGGAACCACGGCCAGTCGGCCCGTTCGACGATGCCGGAAGCGAGGCGGCGGATCTCGGCTTCGTCGGGGTGAGCGCCATCGAACCAGCCGGCGGCAAACAGCATACCCATGAACAGTAACGCGGAATCGACGCTCGACAGTTCGGTGTCGCGGTAGCGATGGCCGCTGTCCATCTCGAGGAAATGGTAGAAGAAACCGCGATGTCCGCTTACGCCCGAGGTCGCTTCACCCTGCGGCGCGCGGTCGAAGAAGCGCAGCGTCGCAAGCGTCCGTGCGCGCGCCGCGCCTCGGCTGATCCAGCCGCGCTCGACCCCGATCGGATAGGCGGTCAGGGCGAAGCCGACCGCCGCGATGCTGCAGAATGACGGCGTCGGCGAGCGGTCGGGGACGAGCCCATTGTCCGTCCGGCCAAGATCCCAGAACCAGTCGAACGTCCGCCGTTCGAGATCGGCGAACAGCGGCGGCAATGTGCGCTGGCGTCGACCATGGCCGGTGGCGCCCGCTAGCGGCATGGCGAGCGCCGACAGCGCCCCGACGTGGAGCAGCGCGCGACGATCGATCCTCACTGCCCGCCGCTCGACCCGCGCACGACCAGCGTCGGCTCGATGAGGTCGACGCTGCGGTCAGTCGCCTCACCGCGCAATTCGGCAACCAGCCGGGACACCGCGCGGGCCCCCAACTCGTCCATGCAGACCCGCACGGTCGTCAGGTCGAGGTACCGCGCCAGCGGAATATCATCGAAGCCGGCGACGGCGACTTGACCCGGAACCGTGATGTCACGGCCTCGCAAGGCCTCGATCGCACCGAGCGCCATCATGTCGTTCGCAGCGAACAGGGCATCGAAATGCACCTGTTCCAGGATCAGGCGCTCGACCGCGGCTTCTCCGCCGCGCTCGGAAAAATCGCCTTCGACGATCAACGGCTCGATCTCGGGCGCCATCCGATGCAGCGTCTCGCGATACGCGTCAGCGCGTTGGTTCGCGTCGATATTACCGCTTGGCCCGGAGACATGGACGATCCGGCGTCGTCCCGCTTGCAACAGGTGAGAGATAACCAGCCCGACCCCGAGTCGATTGTCGATCCGCAAGAGATGCCGCTCGGCGCAATCGGCACTGTTGATCAGAACCGCCGGCAAAGCGGCCGGGACGATGCTCTCGATGGCCACCGGATCGAGTTGGGGCGCCATCACGATCAATCCGTCGACGCGTCCGCGCATCGCGCGAAGGGCCTGAGTGGCCAATTCGGCGTCCGCGTGCATCGTCGACAGCAGCAACTGATATCCCAGCACCCCCGACTCACGATCCATGCCGCGCACCAGTTCGGAAAAAAACTCGCCATGAAGATCGGGCAGGACGACGCCGATCGTATGGCTCGACCGCATGCTGAGGCTACGCGCGCCAGCATGGGGGACGTAGTGCAAGTCAGCGATGGCCCGAAGCACGCGCTCGCGGGTGGCGGGATGGACCGTCGTCGGGCTGTTTAACGTGCGCGAAACCGATGCGACGGAAACCTCGGCGCGTCGCGCAACATCGCGGATTGTCGCTTCGGCCATACTCCGCTTACGCTCCTTCACAGTGCCGTCTAGCGTGTAGTGGAGAAATGCAATAGTGCTGCAGTAACCGGTTACAAAATTGCGCCCGTCGGTCGGCAGGAGGAAGTATATCATGGTCGAAGCGCGTATATCGCGGCGGTCATTGCTGATGGGTGGCGCGGCGATCACGGCGTGGGCGGCCAGTCCGGTCAGCGCCGTGTTGCGCACGATCCAGCCCGGCCGGGACGCCGCGGCAATCGACGCGCTGATCGGGCAGATGACGTTGGAGGAAAAGGCTGGCCAACTCAGCCTGATGGCCTCTGCCTGGGGTGGCGGCGTAGCGACGACACTCAATCCGGCCGGCGATAACGGCAGTTTCGCGGCCCAGATCGCCGATGCGGTTGCTGGCAAGCTGACCGGCGTATTTAACGGCAACGGCGCAGCGATGGCGCTGCAGATGCAGCGCGCGGTGATGAGTGGATCGCGACTCAAGATCCCCGTGATCTTCGCGGCCGACATCATCCATGGCCATCGTACGATCTTTCCCGTTCCCGTCGCGGAGGCCGCGAGTTTCGAGCCATCGCTGGCGGAGCGGACCGCACGCGTTGCCGCGTTCGAAGCGGCCGGCGCCGGGATCGACTGGACCTTCGCGCCGATGGTCGACATCGCCCGCGACCAGCGCTGGGGACGGACGATGGAGGGCGCCGGCGAGGATGTCCTCCTTGGGCGCGAGTTCGCCGCTGCCAGGGTGCGCGGGTTCCAGGGCAAATCGCTCAGCGATGATGATGCGATGCTGGCCTGTGCGAAGCATTTCGCCGCTTATGGCGCGGTGGCGGCTGGGCTGGACTATAACAGCGTCGATGTCAGCGAGCGCACGCTGCGCGACGTTTACCTCCCCCCGTTCAAAGCGGCGTTCGACGCCGGCGCGCTGTCGACCATGGCATCGTTCAACGAGATTTCGGGCATTCCCTCGAATGGCAACAAATGGCTCATGACCGACTTGCTGCGCGGCGAGTGGGGCTTTCAGGGGTTCGTCGTATCGGACTATACCGGCGACGAGGAAATGATCCTTGCGGGCTTCGCCAAGGACCGCCGCGACGCCGCGCGCATCGCCTTCCTCGCCGGTGTCGACATGAGCATGAAGAGCGGGGTCTATGTCGAGTATCTGCCCGGATTGGTCCGTGACGGGCTGGTCCCGCAAGCGCAGCTCGACGCGTCCGTGCGCCGCGTGTTGGCGATGAAGGCGCGGCTCGGGCTGTTCGACAACCCCTTCCGCCGCATCGACCTGAAGCGCGAAAAGGCTCGCTCGCGGCTCAAGACAAGCCTCGACCTGGCGCGCGAGGCGGCGGTCAAATCGATCGTCCTGCTCAGGAATGACGGCAATCTCCTGCCGCTCGCGCCGACCGCGAGGATCGCCTTGATCGGCCCGTTCGCCAACGCGAAGTCCGATCTCAACGGCCCGTGGGTGGTCTATGGCGACAATGCTCAGGCGATCAATCTGGCGACCGGGCTCACCGAGGGCATGGCCGGACGCGGATCGCTTGCGGTTGTGGCGGGCAGCGGGGTCGATAAGTCGCTCGCCGGAGGGATCGAAGCGGCAGTCGCCGCGGCGCGCAATGCCGACGTCGTCGTCCTGGAAATCGGTGAATCGGAGAATATGTCGGGCGAGGCCCAGTCGCGCGATGAGATTACCGTGCCGGCACCGCAACAGGCGCTCGCCGAAGCGCTCGCCGCGACCGGCAAGCCGTTGGTCATCGTGCTCAAGAACGGTCGCGCACTGGCGCTCGAAGGTGCGGTTAAGGCGGCGCCGGCCATCGTTGTCGGCTGGTTCCTCGGCTCCGAAGGCGGCCGCGCGCTGGCTGATGTTTTGCTAGGAAAGGTGAGCCCAAGCGGACGCCTGCCAATGAGCTTCCCGATCGCATCGGGTCAGGAGCCGTTCCACTATGATCGAAAGGCGACCGGCCGCCCCAATCCGTCGGGTGACCTGTTGCCCTACAAAACGCATTATCGCGGCATCCCGAACGAAGCGCTCTACCCGTTCGGTCACGGCCTGACCTTCGGCGACATCGTCTATTCGAACCTGGCTCAGAACTCGCCGGCGATGGCATGGGATGGGTCGTTGGAGATCAGCGCGACGATTGCCAACCGCGGTCGGCGCGAAGCCGAAGAAGTGGTCCAGCTTTACGTTCACGATCGGGTCGCAACCGTCACCCAGCCAATCCGTGAACTCAAGGCATTCCGCAAGATTCGACTCCCCGCCGGAGCAAGCGAAGTGATCAGTTTCAAGCTCCGCCGGGAGGATTTGCTGTTCACTGGCACCGCACTCAAGCCGACCGTCGAGCCCGGCACATTTGACGTCTGGATCGCTCCATCGGCGCAGGCGGACGGGGTGCACGGCACGTTCGACCTTTCCGCCGCCTGATCCTGGCCGCCTGCCCAGAGGACACGCGCGCATCGCGGGCTGGAGCCAAATGCCCGAAGCTGGTTGATTGCGGTCTGGCGGGAAGCAGCCGCTAACCCCAAACCCGCTCGAACCGATCGCCGAGCCCGGTCAGCAACTCATATTGCGACAGGCCGGTCGCAGCGGCGGCGACCGGCAGATCATAATCGAGCGCCACCCAGTCCCCCTCCCGCAAGCCCGGCGCCGCGCCGCAATCGAGCGCGACCAGGTCCATCGACACCCGCCCGACGAGCGGTAGCCGCGCTCCTCCGACACTCCCGCCGCCATGCCCGGCAAAGCAGCGCAGATAGCCGTCGGCATAGCCGATGTTGAGGATCGCCAGCTCGGTGTCGCGAGTCGCTACGAACGTCGCGCCGTAGCCTACGCTCTCGCCGGCGTTCGCGCGCCGCCGCTGCACGACCTGCGCCTCGGGGTAAGCGACCTGCGCGATCTTGCCCTCCGCCTCGGCCCGCGGAATTCCGCCGTACAGCGCCAGCCCTGGCCGCACCAGATCGAACGAATAGTCGCGCCCGAGGCAAATCCCGGCGCTGTTCGCCAGGCTGTAGCGCTTCGCCGACACCACTGCCTTGACCTCGCGAAAGCGCGCCAACTGGCTTGCGTTCATCGCATGACCCTGGTCGGCACAGGCGAGGTGGCTCATCAGCGCGTCGATCGCCAGCCCATCGAGAGCGCCGACCTCCTCAGGCCGCAGCCCGAGCCGGTTCATCCCGCTATCGACCATCACGTCGCACGCCCGGTCGGGCGCCGCCGCTTTCCACCGCGCCACCTGCTCGACCGAGTTCAGCACCGGCCGGGCATTGCTCGCCAGCGCATCCGCGACATCGTCAGGCCCCACCCCGTGGAGTACGCTCAGCGACGCGCCCGTCGGCAGCGGCCCAAGCCGCCGCGCCTCGTCCCACGTCGACACGAGGAAATCGCGGCACCCGGCCTCGGCCAGCACCGCCACCGCCGCGCTGCCCCCGGTGCCATAGCCATCGGCCTTGACCGCCGCCCCGCATGCCGTCCCCGCCGTCGCCGCCAGCCAGCGCCAGTTGGCGGCCAGCGCGGCGCGGTCGAGGCGAAGGCGAAGCGGGTGGTGCATCGATCGGGGGATAGCGGCTGGCGTGTGTCCGTCCAGTCAGAAGAGTCGCGCGCCGTTCGCAACCGGCTGATCGGGCGCGAACATCACCACCGCCCCGTTGGCGTCGGGAAAGCCCAGCGTCAGCACTTCCGACATATATTTGCCGATCTGGCGTGGCGGGAAGTTGACCACCGCCGCGACCTGTCGCCCAACCAGCGTCGCGGGATCATAATGCTCGGTAATCTGCGCGCTCGATCTCTTGACCCCGATCGCCGACCCGAAGTCGATCCCGAGCTTGACCGCCGGCTTGCGCGCCTCGGGAAACGGCTCCGCCGCGACGATCGTTCCCACGCGAATATCAACCGCGAGGAACTGATCGAAAGTGATGGCGGGCGCTGCCGGTGCATCGGCGTTGGGCAGGGCATGGGTCATTGATCGTCCTTCGCGCTCACTCGACCGTCACCGATTTCGCGAGGTTGCGGGGTTGGTCGACGTCGGTGCCTTTGGCGACCGCCACGTGATAGGCGAGGAGCTGGACCGGGACGGCGTAAACCAGCGGCGCGATCAGCGGGTGGACCTTGGGCATGCAGATCCTCGCAATGGTGCCTTCGCCCGCCTCGGCGATCCCTTCCGCGTCGGAGATCAGGATGATCTGGCCGCCGCGCGCGCGGACCTCCTGCATGTTGCTGACGGTCTTTTCGAACAGCGGGCCCGAGGGGGCGATGACGATCACCGGAACCGTGTCGTCGATCA
>JBKJMA010000020.1:0-15179 GCA_046596505.1 Sphingomicrobium sp. | reverse complement strand
TTACCGGGTCGCGGTGCCGGCCGCCAAGCTCGGCGTGCCAGAGGTGAAATTGGGCCTGCTGCCCGGCGCCGGCGGGACGCAGCGGCTGCCGCGCGTCGCGGGTGTCGAGAAGGCGCTGGAAATGGCCGCGACCGGCAATCCGATCGGCGCGGCCGAGGCGCATGCGATCGGGCTGGTCGACCGGCTGATCGAGGGCGATCTGGAGCAGCATGCCGTCGCCTTTGCCCACGAGGTCAAGAACACGCGCCCGATCCCCAAATCCTCCGAGCGCGACGACAAGCTCGCCGCCGCGCGCACCAATCCGCAGGTCTTCGCCGATTTCCGCAAGGCCAATGCGCGCAAGTTCCGCGGCTTCGACGCGCCCGAGAAAAATGTTCAGGCGATCGAGGCGGCGGTCGCCAAGCCTTATGCCGAAGGCGTACTCGACGAGCGCCGCCTGTTCATGCAGCTGATGTCGGGCAGCCAAGCCCGCGCCCAGCAATATTTCTTCTTCGCCGAGCGCAAGGCGTCGAAGATCGACGGCATTCCCGACGACACCCGCCCCCGCGACATCAAGCGCGTCGGCGTGATCGGCGCCGGTACGATGGGCGGCGGCATCTCGATGAACTTCCTGTCGGCCGGCATCCCCGTGACGATCGTCGAAATGGCACAGGACGCGCTCGATCGCGGCACCGGCACGGTCCGCAAGAATTACGAGGCGGCCGCCGCCAAGGGCCGCATGACGCCCGACCAGGTTGAACAGGCGATGGGCGCGCTCACCCCGACGCTCGACTTCGCCGCGCTGGCCGACTGCGACCTGATCATCGAGGCGGTGTTCGAGCAGATGGAGGTCAAGAAGGACATTTTCGGGCGGCTCGACAAGATCGCGAAACCCGGCGCGATCCTTGCGTCGAACACCAGCTACCTCGATATCGACGAGATCGCCGCCGCGACTTCACGCCCGCAGGATGTCGTCGGCCTCCACTTCTTCTCGCCCGCCAACGTCATGAAGCTGCTCGAAGTCGTGCGCGGCGCCAAGACCGCGCCCGACGTCCTCGTCACCGCGATGCAGCTCGCCAAGAAGATCAAGAAGGTCGCGGTTGTCGCCGGTGTGTGCCACGGCTTCATCGGCAACCGCATGCTGATGCCGCGCCAGGTCGAAGCGACCAAATTGCTACTCGAAGGCGCCACCCCCGAACAGATCGACCGCGTCCATGTCGAGTTCGGCATGCCGATGGGCCCGTTCCAGATGGCGGACCTCGCCGGGGTCGACATCGGCTGGCACCGCGACCCGACGCGGATCGAGAATATCCGCGACGCGCTCGCCGCCGAAGGGCGCTGGGGCCAGAAGAAGAATGCCGGTTTTTACGATTATGACGAAAAGCGCCGCCCGTCCCCAAGCGCCCGGGTCCAGGAGATCATCGAGGACTTCCGCGCGAAGGAAGGTGTCGAGAAGCGCGACATCTCCGACCAGGAAATCATCGAACGCACGCTCTACACGATGGTCAACGAGGGCGCGAAGATCCTCGAGGAGGGCATGGCCCAGCGCGCCTCGGATATCGACGTCGTGTGGATCTACGGCTACGGCTGGCCAGTCTATCGTGGCGGCCCGATGCACTGGGCCGATAGCGAAGGCCTCGACAAGATCGTCGCCGGGTTGAGGAACCAGGAAGCGCGCATGGGCAGCGACTTTTCGTTCAGCAACTTATTACTCGACAAGGCCGAAAAAGGCGACAAGTTCACCCGCTGATGGTGCGAGGGTAAGCGTCGGTGGGTGAAGCGTCTTTGATCCGGGAAGCCGAACTCGCGCTGCTCAATGCCCCATTCGACCCAGACGGATGGCGGCGAGCGACCCAACTCGCCGCCGCCGCGACCGGGAGCGCTTCGGCGAACCTGATCGGGCTCGGCGGACCTCTGCTGCTGCCCTTCAACATCTACACCGGACCTGCCGGCGACCGCTTCTCGCATTATTTCGACAATCCGGAATATTGGGGCGAGTGCAACTGGCGAGTGAACTGCACCACGCGCCCCATGGAGATCCAGCACGAGGGCCACTACCGGGCCTACCGCGCCACCGCGAAAACCGAACGCTACGATGACGCCGTCGCGGACCTCGACCTTGAACTTGGCTGCCAGGCGGCGTTGCTGCTTGGCGGCGGGTCGATCGTCGGGCTGGCGATCATTCGCGGGCGGCGCGAAGGGCCGTGCAGCGATACCACCCTGCGGCGGTTCCGTCATTTGAGCGTCACCGCCCAGCGCGCGGTCCGAATGCAACTCGCGATCGACAATGAAGCGGCCGAAATGATGCTCGGCAATATGGCGGCGATGCGATCGGCGACACTCCTGCTCGATCGCCACGGCAACCTCGCCGCGCTGACCCCCAAGGCCGAGAACTTGTTCGAGGACGACGGTCCGCTGGTCCTGGATGGACTCGCCCCCCGGCTGCGATGCCGTAACGAGGATATTTTCCTGTTGGCGGCGATGGCGCGCCTGCTCGCCCATGACGGCCATGGCGCCCACGTCCACCAAGCGCGGGTCGGGCGCAATTCGGCTCACCCGTCCGGGCGGTGGCGGTTATACCTCGTGCGGCTTCCGGCGCGCGACCATGGCCTCGGCTTCGACCCCCACCTCGCGCTGACAATCAAGCCCGCAGCGTCCGAACGATAAAGCTGGATTGCCGCCTGATTGCTCAATGAGCTGTTTATCAAGTCGGCCGCGGGGCGGTCGCGATTAGCCAGGAGAAGATGATGGATCGCATGGTCGACGCCGACACGGGACGCCAGGCGGTTCGCTACAGGGGCGCAGTGGTGGCAATCCACTGGATCTCGGCGGCTCTGCTGCTGACCCAGATATGGGTGGGGCTGCAGTTCGCCGACATGGTCAAGGGGCCGGCGCGCGACGGGCTGTTTACCTGGCATAAGACGCTGGGCATGACGATCCTGCTGCTCGCGGTCGTTCGCCTGACCGTTCGTCTGCGGAACCCGCCGCCGCCCTTCCCGGCGGACTTTCCCAAGTGGGATCGGTTCGTCGCGGTGTGGACCCACCGGATCTTCTATTTCATGCTGTTCGCGGTGCCGCTGACCGGCCTCGCCGCGGCCTCGGCCAATTCGCCCGGCGCGACGACATCGCTGATCGGCGGCATTCCGCTGCCGCTGATTCCCGGGCTCCACGGAGTCGACGGGCTGGGCGACGTGCATCAGGTACTAGTTTTCACGACCATCGCGCTGCTCGTTGTTCACGTCGGCGCGGCACTCAAGCAGCAGTTCTTCGACCGAACCGCGGTAGCGGACCGGATGCCGCCGTTTCGTTCGACGCGCCGTTAGGTCGCCGAGCAGTCGGACCGGGGCAGCAATACCAGCATTGCGCCTGCCACTGCCGCCAGCACCGCTCCGGCGATGAATGTCGCACTCGCGCCGCTCCGGTCCCAGATCAGTCCGGCGCCGAGGCTCGACAGCAGGGCGGCGATCCCGGAGACGAAGAAGAATGCGCCGAAGCTTGTCGCGCGCTGCGCCTCGGGGGCGGCGTCGGCGATCATTCGGCTGAAGATTCCTTGGGTGAAGGCCATGTGCGCGCCCCACAGGATGACGCCGAACCCGACAGTCCACAGCGAAACGCCCTTCGCCAGCACGAGGTCGGCGGCGACGAGCAATCCGATCCCGGCAAGCAGCACGCCCTTCGGGCTCATCCGGTCACTGAGGATGCCGGCGGGATAGGCGAGCAGCAAATAGGCGAGGTTGAACAGCGCGAGCACGATCGGCGACCAGCTTGCTGAAATCCCCGCGTCGATTCCCTTGAGGATCAGGAAGCTCTCCGAAAAGCGCGCCAGCCCGAACAGGAAGCCGACGCCGATCAACCGCTTGACCGCCGGGTCGAGGTCGCGGAACCCGCCCCACTTTATCTTGGCCTTGATCGGAGCGTGGTCGCCGCTCTCGCGCAGCATAACCCAGGCAAAGCCGAACGACAGGAAGGCCGGGATCACCGCTACCCAGAACACCGCGCGGATGTCGTTGCGAAACAGGATCATCAGCCCGATCGCGGCAAGCGGCGCGAGGAAGGCGCCGACGGTGTCCATCGACTGGCGCAAGCCGAACGCCCGGCCGCGCAGTTCGGGCGGCGTCTCGTCGGCGATCATCGCATCGCGCGGTGCACCGCGGATGCCCTTGCCAATGCGGTCAACGAACCGCGCGCCGAGGACGGGAAGCGCGGTGGTCGCGATCGGAAACAGCGGCTTTGACAGCGCTGCCATGCCATAGCCAAGCAGGATCCACGGCTTGCGCTTCTGGTTGCGGTCGCTCAGTCGCCCCGATACCAACTTGGCCATCGACGCGGTCGCTTCGGCGAAGCCGTCGAGCGCCCCCATTGCCGCCACCGGCAGGCCGAGCGTAATGGTCAGGAAGGCCGGCAGCAGCGCATGATAAATCTCGCTCGACAGGTCCATCAGCAAGCTGACCACGCCGAGCACCCAGACGGTCCGGGGGAGAGCGGCGCGAGCTACGGAGGCGGGCAGGGGCTGGTCCATGCGCCGTTTGAGCAGGCCACCAGCCGTGGCGCAAGCCAAGTTTCGCGCGACAATTGTCATCGAGGCGAAACTGTTGCAGCATGCAAGCATGTGGAACGGAAGCTCGCCCCAGGCCATTGCCGCCCGCCTATCGGCGCTGTTTGAAGCGCTCGACGAGCAGCGTCCCGGCGAGCGCGCCGACCGCGCGACGCGGACCCTGCTGGCGGCGATTTCTCAGGCTGAGCCCGCGACGCTCGGCGATGTTGCCAAGGCCGCGGGACGCGGCGCTCCCGCGACCAGCCGCGCGGTCGATGCGCTGGTTCGATCGGGGCTGGTTGATCGCGCGCCGGATCCGGACAATCGCCGCCGCCTCGCGCTACGCCTGACCGAGGAGGGGCGCGCGCTTCTAGACAAGCGCGGCACCGCCGCGGACGGGCTCGTCCAGCGCATCGGCCGCCTCGCGCAAAGCGAACTGCGCGCGGTGGAACGAGGCATCGAGATTTTGGAGCGATTGGCTAAGTCGCCGTCACCTGCGGCGAAAGCCGGGCGCTAAATCTGTGGGTGAACCTTGCTGCAGCGCACCGGTTAAGCTAGGGGCGCGCCTTCACTTTTTCGGAAAATATTGAAATGTCCTCACGCAACGTGGCGATTATCGCCCACGTCGATCACGGCAAGACGACCCTTGTCGACCAGCTTTTCCGCCAGTCGGGCACCTTCCGCG
Source organism: Sphingomicrobium sp. (assembly GCA_046596505.1). Classification (GTDB taxonomy): domain Bacteria; phylum Pseudomonadota; class Alphaproteobacteria; order Sphingomonadales; family Sphingomonadaceae; genus Sphingomicrobium. The sequence goes on along the minus strand of JBKJMA010000020.1, from coordinate 9,981 downwards.
ACAACCAGCGCGTCGAAGAGCGGGCGATGGATTCGAACGACCTCGAGAAGGAGCGCGGGATCACGATTCTCGCGAAGTGCACCTCGGTCGAGTGGCCGGGCGCCGACGGCACGACAACTCACATCAACATCGTCGACACCCCGGGCCATGCTGACTTCGGCGGCGAGGTCGAGCGCATCCTGTCGATGGTCGACGGGGTCATCCTGCTGGTCGACGCCGCCGAAGGCCCGATGCCGCAGACCAAGTTCGTCACCGGCAAGGCGCTCGCGCTCGGTCTTAAGCCGATCGTCGTCGTCAACAAGATCGACCGCCCCGACGCCCGCGCGTCTGAAGTGCTCGACGAGGTGTTCGACTTGTTCGTCCTGCTCGAAGCGAATGACGAGCAACTCGACTTCCCGGTGCTCTACGCCAGCGGCCGCAACGGCTATGCTGGCGAAACCGACGATGTGCGTGAGGGAACACTCAGTCCGCTGTTCGAAAAGATTGTCGAGCATGTGCCCGCGCCCTCGGCCGATCCCGATGGGCCGTTCAAGTTCCTTGTGACGCTGCTCGATCGCGACAATTTCCTCGGCCGCATCCTGACCGGCCTGGTCTCCTCGGGCTCGATCAAGACCAATGCGCCGATTCATGCGCTGAGCCCCGAAGGCAAGGTCGTCGAGACGGGCCGCGCGTCGAAGATTATGGCGTTCCGCGGGCTCGAGCGTGTCGCGGTCGACACGGCCGAAGCGGGCGATATTATCTCGATCGCTGGCCTGACTACCGCGACCGTCGCCGACACCATCGCCGACCCATCGGTCAGCGAACCACTCCACGCGCAGCCGATCGACCCGCCGACGCTGTCGATGCGCTTCTCCGTCAACGATTCGCCGATGGCCGGGCGTGAAGGCACCAAGGTTACCAGCCGGATGATTCGCGACCGCCTGTTCCGCGAGGCTGAATCGAATGTCGCGATCAAGGTGACCGAGTCTGCCGACAAGGACAGTTACGAAGTAGCCGGCCGCGGCGAACTGCAGCTCGGCGTGCTGATCGAGATGATGCGCCGCGAGGGTTTCGAGCTTGGCATCAGCCGTCCGCGGGTGCTGTTCCGCGAAGATGAGAACGGCAAGAAGACCGAGCCCTACGAGACCGTCGTAATCGACGTCGATGATGAATATTCGGGAACGGTCGTCGAGAAGATGGCGGGCCGCAAGGCTGAACTGACCGACATGCGGCCGTCGGGCGGCGGCAAGACTCGCATCACCTTCTCTGCTCCGTCGCGCGGCCTGATTGGCTATCACGGCGAATTCCTGTCCGACACGCGCGGCACGGGCATCATGAATCGATTGTTCGAGCGCTATGGTTCGCACAAGGGCAATATCGAGGGGCGCAAGAACGGCGTGCTGATCTCGAACGGCGCGGGCGAAGCCAACAATTACGCGCTTGGGCCGCTCGAGGAGCGCGGTATCTTGTTCGTCGCGCATCAGGAGGCGCTCTACGAGGGCATGATTGTCGGGGAGAATGCCAAGACCGGCGACCTTGAGGTCAACCCGATGAAGGCCAAGCAGCTGACCAACTTCCGTGCCAGCGGGGGCAAGGACGATGCGATCCGGCTGACCCCGCCCAAGCGGATGACGCTCGAGCAGGCGATCGCCTATATTGACGAGGACGAGCTGGTCGAAGTCACGCCGAATTCGATCCGGCTACGCAAGATCCACCTCGATTCAAACGACCGTAAGCGCGCCTCGCGGGCAAAAGCCGCTTAAATCAATAGGTTCCGTGTTTCGTCCCGCGTGAGGCTCGACTCAGCGCCTATTGCTTGTGTCGTGGCAGCGACTGTTTATGTGCAGTTGCAGCAATGATTTGAGCGAGTGGGCCCGAAGCAATTACGCTTAGGCTCCGGGGCGAGACGGACGCACCCCTCGACGACAAGCGCTTCGGGCGCCAGGCGAGGCAGGCGGCCGCACGGCACAGAGTCTGATTTGACCCGTTTTCTGGGAGCCCGCGGCGCGGCCGCGGTCGGTGCCTTCTTGTTGTCGCTGGTCGGCGGTTCGACCGATGCCTTGAGCCAGGTGCATACGGTTCTGCCCGTGGCGCAGAATTTCGATCTTCGTCGCCAAGGGCTGGTCGCGGCCAACCCCTCGGTTCCGGTCGATGTCCTCGTGCCGGCGCTTCGCTTGACCCGGCCGTCGGCGACACCGGCGTTTGCCGCTGCCATGACCGTCCCGCCGGTCGCCGTTTCGCCTTCGCTGCCGCTCTCGGCCTTGGTCGATGCGAACGGCCTCGGCGAACTCGACGAAGAAGCGAGCTGCCTCGCCACCGCGGTCTATTTCGAAAGCAAGGGCGAGCCGCTCGAAGGCCAGCTTGCCGTCGCGCAGGTCGTCATGAACCGCGCCGCGTCGGGCCGCTATCCATCGACGCTGTGCGGTGTCGTCAAGCAACGTGCACAATTCTCGTTCGTCCGCAATGGCGCCTTCCCGAGCCTCGATTCGAACTGCGACGGATGGCGCAAGGCCCGCGCGATCGCCCGTATCGCCCAGAAGCACATGGTCGCGACAGTGCCGACCAATGTCCTGTGGTATCACGCCAACTATGTCGCGCCGCGCTGGCGCCAGGCGCTGGTCAAGGTCGAGCAGATCGGCCAGCACATCTTTTATCGAGCCTGAACCGAAGGTCGTTCCCTCGCTTCGGCCCTGCCTCGCCCCACTTCGTCGATAACCCTCCCGTTAAGGGATTCGCAGCGCGTCGTCTTGGCGTCACCCTGTGGATAAGTCTTTGATGCGCAACGAGGAGGGGCCTGCGCGATGCTCAAGATCCTGATCGTCGAGGACGACCGCCAACTGGCGACCACGCTTAAATATCTGGTCGAGGACAATCCGCGCTATCAGGTAGTAGCGATTGCCGACGATCTCGACACCGCGCTTGACGCCGCCGCTGCGCATCGGCCTGAACTGGCACTGGTCGACCTCCGTCTCGCGAACGGTACGACCGGCTTCTCGGTCGCGGTTCGCCTCGCCGACGAAGACATCCCGGTGCTGTTCGTGACGGGCAAGGCGCCGGACTTTCCGATGCCCGACCTTGCGCTTGGCTGCTTGATGAAGCCGTTTACTGCTGAAGATGTCCACCGCAGCCTGGCGATGGCGGAGGACATCATGCGCGGCCGCGAGACGTTCCGCCAGCGAGTGCCGCGCAACCTCACGCTGTACGATGCGACTGTCGAGCCCGACCCAGAACCCCAGCCCGGTTTCATCCCTTCGCGCCGCTCGCTGAAGACCCGCCTCGAGCACTGGATCGCCGGCACCCAGCATTAGCCCGCTTGGGCATTGGCCACGGCCACGCTAAGTCGGCGCAATGAGTGACGAGAACGCCCCGACGTCCCTGACCAGTCTCTCGCGGATGATCAAGTCGGACACGGAGCTTCTGGTCCGCCCATTAGGCACGCCGCGGTTTCGCGCTCCGGACATGTATCACCAGCTTTTGCGGGCATCGTGGCTGCGGCTGACGGTTTACTTCCTGACCACCTTTTTCCTGTTTAACTGCCTGTTTTCCGGGCTGTTCATGCTCGATACGCACGGCTTCACCCACCCCGATCCGGTGATCGACGCGCCGCGCTTCTGGCAATTCTTCTTCTTCTCGATCGAGACGGTGGCGACCGTCGGCTATGGCAACATGGTGCCGCTGTCGCTCTATGCGAACATCGTCGTGGCGGTCGAAATCTCGCTCGGCATCCTGTTCTTCGCGCTCGTTACCGGGATTATGTTCGCGCGTTTCTCGCGGCCGACCGCTCGAATCCTCTTCTCGAAGGTGGCCGTGATCGAACCGGTCGAGGGCATCCCGACACTGATGTTCCGCGCCGCCAACCAGCGTCATAACCTGATCTTCCAGGCCGCAGCCTCGGTCTCGGTGCTCGGCGACGAAACGGTCGAGGGAAGCCGCATGCGCCGCTTCCGCGACCTCGCGCTAGTCCGCGATGCCAACCCGATCTTCACGCTGACATGGACGATCATGCACCCGATCGACGAGAACAGCCCACTGTACCAATGGCTTGACAGCCGGGAGGCACCCGAGGGCTTCGAAATCATCGTCGTGCTGTCGGGGGTCGACGAACGCACTGGGCACACGATCCACGGCCGCTGGGCCTACACGCCGCGCGACTTGCGTTGGAACGCGCGGTTCGTCGATATCCTCGGCAAGGACGAGCACGGTGTGCGGACGGTGGATTATGGCCGCTTCGACGAGGTCCGCGACCTTGCCGAGGGAAAGCCTCAGGTCGAGGCGAGAGCCCGGACATAGGCGCGGGCCTGGGCGGCGACTTCGTCACCCGACTGGCCGGGCTTGTAGACCCCCGATCCGAGCCCGAAGCCGTTCGCCCCGGCCTGCAGCCACGGCCGCATCGTATCGGGCGATACGCCGCCCACGATCAGCAGCGGGACGTCCTTCGGGAGCACGGCGCGCTGAGCCTTGACCATCGCCGGGCTGGCCGCCTCCGCCGGGAACAGCTTGAGCGCGGTCGCCCCCGCCTCGATCGCGGCAAGGGCTTCGGACGGGGTGAAATAGCCGGGCGCGGAGACCAGTCCGGCCGCGGCGGTGGCGCGGATCACATCGGGATTGGTGTTTGGCGAGACGATCAGCCGCCCGCCGGCCTGGCGGACTTCATCGACTTGTGCGGGCTGCAAGACCGTCCCCGCGCCAACCAGTGCCCGCTCACCCATCCGCGCCGCCAATCGCCGGATGCTCTCGAGTGGATCGGGCGAATTGAGCGGAACCTCGATGATCCGGATGCCCGCGGCGAAGATCGCCTCTCCGACCGCCTCGACCTCGTCCGGCGTGACGCCGCGGATAATCGCAACCAGCGGGCATTCGTCGAAATAGCGATGGAACAGGTCAAACGCGGTCATGCCATTCTCCTTGCAATTTCGACGATGCCGGCGAGGAAGGCTTGTTCGCCGTCGACCTCGTGGGCGGCGCGCCCGGCCTCGGCGATTGCCACCGCGTAAAGGTGGGTGAGTTCGGGGCGACCAATCACCGTGACCTCGCCGCGCCCGTCTTTCAGGCCGGTGCAAACGTCCGCCCCGATCAACAGTCCGCTGGTGAAGCTCGCCGCATCCTCGGCGCGGGCTTCGCCGAGGAGGACCCGCGCGCGCACCGCGAAGAGGTCGGCGGTCAGCGCACCCCCCTTCAGGCCCTGCCGGACACCGGCACGGAAGGCCTCGTCGGGCTCGACGGGCGATTGCAGCCAGTCGGCAAGGATACCGTTCTGCTTGAGCAGGTTGAATAGCTCGCCGGTCATGATGGTGCGGAACGCGGTGATCCGACCACCTTCGAGCGACACCCATTTGTTGTGGGTCCCCGGGTGACACGCCAGACCATCCCCAGGGATCAGCCCGCGCGCCACCGCGCCGAGCATCTGCACTTCCTCGCCGCGCATGACGTCGGCGCGGTCGCCGGCGAGATAGGACAGGCCGGGTACGATCGCCGACCGCCCGGGCTCGACCCACACCACGTTCGCCGCCAGCTCGTCGAATCCACCGGGACAAGGGACGTAGGGCGCTTCGGCCCATCCCTTGTTCGACCCGACCATTCCGGCGAGCAGCATCGGCCAGTCGCCGAGCCGGGCGCGAATCTCCGCCGCCGCCGCCGGGAATCCGCCCGCCTCGATCGATAGTACGCCGCGGTCGTCCTCGAACTCGGCATCGTGCCGGCCGTCCGCCGCTACCCGATAGGCGCGGCGGTTGGTGGTGCCCCAGTCGACCGCGATAAAGCCTGATTGCCCGAACATTCGCATCCTCAACGCAAGAGACGGCGCATCGCCTCTTTCAATCTGCGGCGCGGCGGCTATCGATGCGCGGCATGTCCCCCGCTATCCGTCTTGTCGCCGAAGTCAAAGCCGTGCTTGGCGAGGGACCGGTATGGGTCGGGCGCGATGCGTCATTATATTGGGTCGACATCAAGGGCCGCCGTCTGTTCCGGCTCGACGATGCGGGCCTCAGCGAATGGATCACCCCAGTGCGCGTCGGCTCGATCGCTCCGCGCGCGGCTGGCGGATTCGTCACGGGGACCGAGGATGGTTTCCAGCTGCTCGAGATCGACGGCGAAAAGCTCCGCTTCAGTCTTCTTGGCAATCCGGAGACAGACCTTCCTGACAACCGCTTCAACGATGGCAAGGTCGACCGCGCCGGACGCTTCTGGGCCGGAACGATGGACGACCGGGAGAAGGCATCGCTCGGTTCGCTCTACCGGCTCGACGCCCAACAGTGCGTCGTCAAGCTCGACGAGGGCTATGCGGTAACCAATGGTCCCGCGTTCAGCCCGTCGGGCGACGTCATGTATCACACGGACTCGGCGCGCCGGACGATCTACCGCTTCCCGCTCGCCCCCGACGGGTCGCTCGGCAGCCGCGAAACCTTCCTCCATTTCACCGGAGCCGAGGGCTATCCCGACGGGATGACGGTCGATGCTGAAGCCTGCCTGTGGGTGGCCTTCTGGGACGGCTGGGCGGTTCGCCGTTTTTCCCCGGCAGGCGAGTTGCTCGCGACGATCGAGGTTCCGGTCCAGCGCCCAACCAGCGTCGCCTTCGGCGGCCAGTCGCTCGACCGGCTCTATATCACCTCGGCGCGCATCGGGCTCGACGAACCCGCGCTTTCCATGCAACCTTCGGCGGGCGGACTGCTTATGCTTAAACCCGGCGTCGTCGGGATCGCCGAGCGCCCGTTCGCGGGCTAGCCTCGCCGACGTCCTCCCGGAGATCCAATATCGCCAATTTCATGTTCGCCACCGGGATCGAGAATAGCATCCCGACCATCAAGAACGGCACGGTCCGCATCGATCAGATGACCGCGTCGGACCATTATCGCCGGTGGCGGGAAGACTTCGACTGCGTCCAGGAAATCGGCATCACCTTCCTGCGTTACGGCCCGCCGCTGCACACGACGTGGCTCGCGCCGGGCCGCTACGACTGGGAATTCGCCGACGTCACGCTGGCCGATATCAAGCGCCGCGAAATTACCCCGATCATCGACCTGTGCCACTTCGGCGTCCCCGACTGGATCGGCAATTTCCAGAACGGAGATTTCCCCGCGCTGTTCGCGGTCTATGCGGCCGCCTTCGCCGAGCGCTATCCGTGGGTGCAGCTCTACACGCCCGTGAACGAGATGTTCATCTGCGCGGTCTTCTCGGCCAAATATGGCTGGTGGAACGAGCAGGGGACGACCGACAAGACCTTCGTCACCGCGCTCAAGCATATCGTCAAGGCGAACGTCCTTGCTATGACCGAGATCCTCAAGCGCCGCGCCGACGCAATCTTCATCCAGTCCGAGAGCTCGGAATATTTCCACGCCGACAGCCCGGCCGCGATCGGCATGGCCGAAGTCATGAACTCGCGCCGCTTCCTCAGCCTCGACCTCAACTACGGCCGCCGCGTCGACAGCGAGATGTACGAATATCTGATGGACAATGGGCTGACGCGCGAAGAATATCATTTCTTCCTCGACAACCGGCTGAAACAGCACTGCATCCTGGGCAACGACTATTACATGACCAACGAACACCGCGTCTTCGCCGACGGTCATACCGAGGCATCGGGCGAGGTGTTCGGCTATTCGGAAATCACCCGCCAGTACCACAACCGCTACCGCGTCCCGATCATGCACACCGAGACCAATCTGCGCGAAGGCCCGACGGGGCAGGAGGCGGTGCAATGGCTGTGGAAGGAATGGGCCAACGTCCTGCGCCTGCGCAACGTCGGCATCCCCACGGTCGGCTTTACCTGGTATTCGCTGACCGACCAGGTCGACTGGGACACCGCGCTTCGCGAGCAGAACGGCAACGTCAATCCGCTCGGGCTGTTCGACCTCGACCGCAAGATCCGCAATGTCGGGGTCGCCTACAAGAAATTGATTGCCGATTGGCGCGATGTGCTTCCGGCCTCGTCCGTTTGCCTCGCCGTGCCGATCGTCCCGCCGTCGCAGACCAGCTGGCCGGGGACGCGGGTGCAGGCCGCCGCGACCGCTGCCGTTGCTGGAACCGGTGAACAGCCTCAAGTCTCCAATCCGGACGCCGCATGATGAGCATCCCGCCGACGACCATCGCCCGTATCGAAACCTTCCTCGTGCCCCCGCGCTGGCTGTTCGTGCGGATCGAGGCCGCCGACGGCGCGGTCGGCTGGGGCGAGGCCAGTCTCGAGGGGCATGGCGAAGCGGTGATGGGTGCGTTTGAGCCGCTGCGCGACCGCTTCATCGGCCACGACCCCGATCGGATCGAGGATATTTGGCAGGTCGCCTACCGCGGTGGCTTCTATCGCGGCGGACCGGTGTTGATGTCGGCGCTGGCCGGGCTCGAGCAGGCGCTGTGGAACCTCAAGGGGCACCGCTACGGCCTGCCCGCGTGGCAAATGCTCGGCGGCCGGGTACGCGATCGGGTACGCGCCTACGCGTGGATCGGCGGCGACCGGCCCGACGAGATCGGCGAGGCGGCGAAGGCCCGCCGCGCCCAGGGCTTCTCGGCCGTCAAGATGAACGCGACCGCCGAACTGGACTGGCTCGGTACGCCGAAGCTGTTCGACGCGGTGATTGAACGGGTTCAGGCGGCGCAGGCGGAAGGGGTCGACGTCGGCCTCGATTTTCACGGACGCGTCCACCGCCCGCTCGCTAAGCAACTCGCCAAGGCGCTCGAGCCGCTCGGCCTGTTGTTCATCGAAGAGCCGCTGCTGTCGGAGAATCACGAGGGCCTCGCCGACATCGCGCGCAATACCAGCACGCCGATCGCGCTCGGCGAACGACTATACTCACGCTGGGACTTCAAGCCGGTCTTCGAAAGCGGCGCGGTCGACATTATCCAGCCGGACTTGAGTCACGCCGGCGGCCTGCTCGAATGCCGCAAGATCGCGGCGATGGCCGAAGCCTATGATATCGCCGTCGCGCCGCATTGCCCGCTTGGCCCGCTGGCACTTGCCGCCTGCCTCCAGCTCGCCGCCTGCACGCCCAATGTTGCGATCCAGGAAATGAGCCTCGGCATCCACTACAACACCGGCGGCCACGACCTGCTCAACTTCGTCACCGACAAGGAAGTGCTGACGCCGATTGACGGCTATCTGCCGATCCCGGAAAAGCCCGGCCTCGGTGTCACCATCGATGAGGCGGCGGTGCGCGAAGCCGCCCGCGAACCTCACCGCTGGCGCAACCCGGTCTGGCGGCAGAAAGACGGGAGTTTCGCTGAATGGTGAGGGTCCGGTGGCGTCACGCTGCGCGGCGATGAGCCTCTTCGTCGCGTCGCGAAGGGATTTGGTCGAGTGCTTTTTGAAGCCGCTCGATCTCACGCGCATCGGCGCTGAATTGGGCATGCTCGTAACGCACGTCGAGCGCGATCTCTTCTTCGGTCAGTTCGCGGAAATAGCTGATCGACAGCCGCCGCCCGAAGATGTCGTCGCCGCGCAGCTTGAGTTCAGGCTCCGCATGAGGGTCAAGATTGTCGCGGATGGCGACCAATGTCTTGATCAACATGTCCAGCGAAGTGTGGTCGCTGATCTCGATGAATTCCTTGGCACGACGGCGCATATCGACCTCCCCCGACACAGCGTCGGGATGTGATGAGTCATGTCGAGTCGCGACACAACCGCTAATCGTGACGTCATCGGCCCGATTGCGTTGCGAACCGGTGAATAGCGCGTTCATGATGCAGTCGGGTAACACTTGTTCCATTGCCTGCCCGGCAGGTGCCGCGACCACGCCCAGCCAATCAAATTGGCCTTGGTCCGGATCGATGCCCGGCTGAAGACGCTGGCCACCGCGGCAGACCGGACCTTGGCGCGGGCCGATAACGCCATCTCGATGGTCGTCAGTGGGCGCCCGATGCCACGGACGCGGTCCAAGCGATGGAGCGCGTCGATAACAGCGCCAAGAATCGACGATGTCATCGAAGGTCTGGACAATTTCGCCTTCCAGATCCGGGTTTTGGCGTTGATCGCGCGCATCGCCCGCGGCACCCGCTCGCAAGGCGGGACGCCTTATG
>JBKJMA010000008.1:0-9370 GCA_046596505.1 Sphingomicrobium sp. | reverse complement strand
CGATTTCGCGGGCGGCGGAGACTCCGCATATCTTGCTCAACGCGCCGCTGGTCGGCCAGCGGCTGGGCTATCCCGACCTGTCGGGGCTCGATCTGCTCGAACTCTTCGCATTCGTGTTTCCGGCGCGGTTCGCGGTGCCGACGGTGGCGGCGCTGTGCCGGGCGCTGGGTGTGGAAGTGCCCGCCGACGATGGCGCAGCGGCGGGGACGTTGCGGGCGATTGCGGGCAAGCTGATGGCGGCGATGGAAGCGGGCGACTGGCCTGAGCGCGAGGGGGCGTGGACGTCGAACGCGAGTTTGCACCGGCTGGGGTGGGGCTGGGCGCCGCTGGTGGGGGCGCGGCTGGCCCAGCCCGAACGGTCGGAGCGGATGCTGTTTTCGAGACTGCCGCAGTGGGACGAGGCGGCCGAGCGGCCCCCGGCGCGGACGGTTACGGTTTCCGCCCAAGACGCGATCGAGCGACTCGCCGAGCTGACCGGGGGCGGGGCCGAGGCGCGCGCGGGGCAGCAGGCGATGGCGGGCGAGGTGGCGACGATGTTCGCGCCGCGTGGCGCGGCGGGGGCGCCGAACCTGGTGCTGGCCGAGGCCGGGACCGGGATCGGCAAGACGCTGGCCTATCTCGCGCCCGCGTCGCTGTGGGCCGAGCGGTCGGGCGGGACGGTATGGGTGTCGACCTTCACCAAGGCGCTGCAGCGGCAACTCGATGCCGAGGGCGCGCGGCTGATCGCCGACCCGGAGGAGCGCAAGCGGCGGATCGTGGTGCGCAAGGGCCGCGAGAATTACCTGTGCCTGCTCAATCTGGAGGATGCACTGCAGGGGGCGTTCACGGGCCGCGCGGCGGTGCTGGCGCAGCTCGTCGGGCGGTGGGCGGCTTATTCGAAGGACGGGGACATGGTCGGGGGTGATCTGCCCGGCTGGTTGCCGAGCCTGTTCCGGCGGGCGGGAGCGACGGCGCTGACCGACCGGCGCGGGGAGTGCGTCTATGCCGGCTGCCCGCATTATCGGCGCTGCTTCATCGAGCGGGCCGAGCGGGCGGGGCGCGAGGCGGACCTGGTGATCGCCAACCACGCACTGGTGATGGTCAACGCCGCGCGCGGGCGGCCCGATGCGCCGAGCCGGATCATCTTCGACGAGGGGCATCATCTGTTCGACGCGGCCGATTCGACGTTTTCGGTGGCGCTGGGCGGGCAGGAGGCGATCGAGTTGCGCCGCTGGCTGGTCGGGCCGGAAGGGCGGGCGCGGGGACGGCGGCGCGGGCTGGCGGCGCGGTTGATGGATGTCTGTTCGTACGACGAGGAGGGTGCGAGCGCGCTCGATGCGGCGGTCGAGGCGGCGCGGGCGCTGCCGGCGGACGGGTGGTTGCAGCGGCTGGCCGAGGGGGCGCCGTTCGGGCCGATCGAGGCGCTGCTCGGCGAGGTGCGCGGGACGGTCTATGCGCGGTCGAAGGCGCAGGAGGCGGGTTACGGGCTCGAGACCGAACTGGCCGAGCCGGATGGGGCGCTGGTCGCGGCGGCGGCGGGAGCGCTGGAGGCATTGGAGGCGCTGGGGCAGCCATTGGCGGCGCTCACGCGGCGGCTGGAGGCAGTGCTCGAGGATGCGCCCGACTGGTTGGACTCGTCGGCTCGGGCGCGGGTCGAGGGCGCGATCACGGGGTTGGCGTGGCGGCGCGAGACGGTCGCGGCTTGGGTCCGGCTGCTGGCGCGGGTCGGCGGCGCGGCGGACCCGGATTTCGTCGACTGGCTGGCGATCGACCGGGTCGAGGGGCGCGAATTCGACGTCGCGATCCACCGACGGTGGCTCGATCCGACGCGGCCATTGGCTCAGGCGGTGCTGGCGCCGGCGCATGGCGTGCTGGTGACCTCGGCGACGCTGCGCGGATCGGGCGGGTGGAGCCAGGCCGACGCGCGCACCGGAGCGCTGCATTTGCCGCGCCCGCCGCAGCATTTCGAGGCGGCGAGTCCGTTCGATTATGGCCGGATGGCGGAAGTGCTGGTGGTCACCGACTTGCCAAGGGGCGACCTGGCGGCGCTGTCGGGGGCCTATGCGCGGCTGATCGAGGCGGCGGGCGGGGGAACGCTCGGGCTATTCACCGCGATTGCCCGGTTGAAGGGGGTTCATGCACGGATCGCTGACCGGCTGGCGCGAGTCGGGCTGCCGTTGCTGGCGCAGCATGTCGATCCGATCGACACGGGCACGCTGGTCGATATTTTCCGCGACGATCCGCGGGCGTCGCTGCTCGGCACCGATGCGCTGCGTGACGGGGTCGATGTGCCGGGCGAGTCGCTCAGGCTGGTGGTAATGGAGCGGGTGCCGTGGCCACGCCCGACGGTGCTCCACGCGGCGCGGCGGCTGGCGAGCGGCGGGAGCGCCTATGACGACAGCATGGTGCGCGCGCGGCTGGCGCAGGGGTTTGGGCGGCTGATCCGGCGGCAGGGCGACCGGGGCATGTTCGTGATCCTGTCGGCGGCGATGCCGAGCCGGTTGCTCAGTGCGTTTCCGCCCGAGGTGCAGGTAGCGCGGGTCAGCCTCGAGGTTGCGATCGCGCGGGTCGCGCGGCGGCTCGGGTCAGGCGGTGAGCGCCTCGGCGAGGCGGTCGCGCAAAGCGGTCAAACGCTCGACGTCGAGTGATGGCGGCGAGTTTACCGGCTGTGGCGCGGCGGTCGGCGCAATCTGCTCGGTCGGAGGCGGCGAAACGCTTTTGTCGGCAAGCAGTTTCTGGACGCCGCGAACGGTATAACCCTGGTGGCTCAGCAACTGATGGATGCGCCGCGCGAGCGCCACTTCTGCGGGCCGGTAATAGCGGCGGTTGCCAGCGCGCTGGAGGGGTTTCAGCTGGGGGAATTTGGTCTCCCAGTAGCGCAAGATATGCTGCGCGACGCCGAGCTCCGCCGACAATTCGCCGATGGTACGAAAGGCGTCCGGGGCCTTGTCGGCGGTCGCCACGTCGATGCTTACTTGACGATCTTGTCGCGCATCATGTGGCTGGCGCGGAAGGTCATCACGCGGCGCGGCGCGATCGGCACTTCAATCCCGGTCTTGGGATTGCGCCCGATGCGCTCACCCTTGTCGCGCAGGATGAAGCTGCCGAAGCCCGAAATCTTGACATTTTCGCCTTCGGCAAGCGCGTGGCACATATGGTAGAGCAGCCGTTCGACCATGCTCGCCGCCTCGGCGCGCGACAGGCCGAGTTCGCGGTGGACGACGTCGGCAAGATCGGCGCGTGTGAGCGTTCCCGAATGGAGTCCTCCATCCTGCGTCCGTGCAACCCCCGCATCAGCCATCGGTTTATCCTCCGCCCCGCAAATTACCGAGACTCGCGCCCCCGCGATGTCTGATCGATGAACCTCCATGCCACATCGTCGGGGAACCGACAATCGAAGAATTAATGTGACTTATCAATAGCGCAGCGCCGCTGCTCCCCAGGTGAAACCGCCGCCCATCGCCTCGAGCACCACAAGGTCGCCGCGCTTGATGCGGCCGTCCTTGACCGCGACGTCGAACGCCAAGGGCACAGATGCGGCCGACGTGTTGGCATGGCGATCGACGGTGACGATTATTTTATCGGGGGAAAGACCCAATTTCTTCGCGGTTGCGTCGAGGATCCGGGCATTGGCCTGGTGGGGGACGACCCAATCGATATCGGCGGAGCTGAGCCCGGCGGCGTCGAGGACTTCGCCCAAAACGGCGGCGAGATTGGTGACGGCGTGGCGGAACACCTCGCGGCCCTTCATGCGCAGCTTGCCGACGGTGCCGGTGGTCGACGGGCCGCCGTCGACATAGAGCAGGTCGTTGTAACGGCCGTCAGCGTGGAGTTTCGTCGCGAGGATGCCGCGGTCGCTGTCTTGTTCGGCGTGAAGGACGATCGCGCCGGCGCCGTCGCCGAACAGGACGCAGGTCGTGCGATCCTCCCAGTCGAGGATGCGGCTGAAGGTCTCGGCGCCAATGACCAGCGCGGTGTTCGCGCCGCCGCTGCGGATCATCGCGTCGGCGACCGACAGGGCATAGAGAAAGCCCGAGCAGACCGCGGCGACGTCGAAGGCGGTGCAATCGGGGATGCCGAGAATCGTCTGGACCTTCGTCGCGCTGGCCGGGAAGGTCTGGTCGGGAGTCGCGGTGGCGAGGATGATGAGGTCGACTTGGGCGGCGGGGATGCCGGCGTGGTCGAGCGCGGCTTGGGCGGCGTCGGCGGCGAGGGTTGCGGTGGTCTCGCCATCGCCGGCGATGTAGCGGGTCCGGATCCCGGTCCGCTCGACAATCCATTCGTCGGTGGTGTCGATCTGGGCCGCGAGTTCGGCATTGTCGACGCGGCGTTTGGGCAGCGCCGATCCCACGCCCGCGACGACCGCACGAATGGTCATGGGGCTGCGTCTCCGGTCGATATTTCCTCCCGGACTGCTTTACCCGCCGGCGCATCGGCGGCGAAGGCGTGGGCGCGGAATTCGTCGAGATCGTCGCCGATCTTGCGAGTGATATCGTTGCGGACCATCGACGCGGCGACCTTGATCGCGTTGGCGATGCCCTTGGGCGTGGCCGAACCGTGGCTTTTCACAACGAGGCCGTTCAACCCGAGGAAGACCGCGCCGTTGTGGTTGTTGGGGTCGAGGTGGACCTTGAGCATGTGCAGCGCCGGTTTCGACAGCGCGAAGCCGGCCTTCGAGCGGAGCGACGAGGTGAAGGCTCGGCGCAAGAGGTCGGTCACGAAGCGTGCGGTGCCCTCGGCGGTCTTCAGCGCGATGTTGCCCGAGAAGCCGTCAGTGACGACGACATCGACCTCGCCGCGCGACAGCTGGTCGCCTTCGGTGAAGCCGTTGAAGCGGAACGGCAAGTAGGTCGCGTCGCGCAGGAGCGCGGCGGCTTCCTTGAGTTCGCCGGTGCCCTTCAATTCCTCGGTACCGATGTTGAGTAGTTTGACCCGCGGGGCTTCGACGTCGAGCACGGTGCGGGCGTAGGCGGCACCCATCACCGCGAACTGGACGAGGTTCTGCGCGTCGCATTCCGTGTTGGCGCCGAGGTCGAGCATGACCAGGTCCTTGTCACCGAGCGACGGGAGCAGCGCCGCCAGCGCCGGGCGGTCGATTCCGGGCATGGTGCGCAGCGCGAGCTTGGCGATCGCCATGAGCGCGCCGGTATTGCCGGCCGACAGCGCGGCATGGGCCTGACCGTCCTTCACCGCGTTGATCGTCATGCCCATCGAGGTGGTACGGGCACGGCGGATCGCCTGGCTGGGCTTTTCAGTCGGCTCGATCTTTTCGGAGGTGTGGTGGACGGTGACCGCCTCGGCAAGGTTCGCGTGGCGCGCGATCTCGGGTCGGATCAGCGCTTCGTCACCGAACAGCAGGAACGACAGCGAGCGGTCCTTGCGGCGCGCAGCGGAGACTCCGGCGACAATCGCCGCCGGTCCGACGTCCCCGCCCATGGCGTCGATCGCGATGCAAGGGCCAGTCATTGCCTGGACCTAGCGACGTCAGGCCTCGGTCGAAATGATTTCGCGACCGTTATAGTGGCCGCAGGCGGCGCACATGTTGTGCGGGCGCTTCAACTCGCCACAGTTCGAGCATTCCTGGAAACTCGGCACGTCGAGCGCATGGTGGCTGCGACGCATGTTGCGCTTGGAAGGCGAAGTTTTTCTTTTAGGGACGGCCATGCGGCACCTTGGCTACTATCAAAACAAAAAGGACCATCCTCGCCTAGCTCGTCGGAGCAAGCCCCGCGGCGGCGGCCGGATGGTCGCGAACGAGGGTGCCCTATAGCGAAAAGCGGACGGGACGCAAGGACGGTTGTGGAACGATCGGCGGGCGTACGGCCGGCGGCATCCTAACGCGAAACACCCGCGAGGACCGAGTCCGCGACAAACGGATTCGTCTGTCGTTCCTGCCCGAAGGTCGACATCGCGCCGTGGCCGGGGATGAAACTGGTGTCGTCGCCCATCGGCCACAGCTTGCCGACGATCGCATCGAGCAACTGCTGGTGATTGCCGCGCGGGAAATCGGTGCGGCCGATCGAGCCCTGGAACAGCACGTCGCCGACAATCGCCAGCTTCGAGTCGGGGTGGTGGAAGACGATGTGGCCGGGGGTGTGGCCGGGGCAGTGGCGGACGTCGAAGATGATCTCGCCGACGCTCACCTGGTCGCCGTCGACCAGCCAGCGGTCGGGCTCGAACGGCTTGCCGGCGACTCCGTAATTGCGGCCGTCCTCGTCGAGCCGGGCGATCCAGAAACGGTCCTCCTCGTGCGGTCCTTCGATCGGCACGCCAAGTTCCTCGGCGAAGATGCCGGCCGATCCGCAATGGTCGATGTGGCCGTGGGTGAGGAGGATTTTCTCGATCGTCACGCCCGAGCGGGCGATGGCGTCGCGCAATTTAGGAAGGTCGCCGCCGGGATCGACGAACGCACCGCGCATCGTTTTCGTGCACCAGACGAGGCTGCAGTTTTGCTGTAGCGGGGTGACTGGCAGGATGGCGGCGCGTAAGGATGGTTCGCTCATGATGTCCGCGAGTTAGGGTGCGGGGGGCAGCCTGTCCATCGCCGCGGTAACGCCCTTCATCGACGCGGCGACCGCTTCGGCACCACGTAAGGCGCGCAGCAAGTTGCCGCCAGCGAGCCTGGCAAGGTCGGAGTCGCTCCAACCGCGGCGGATAAGTTCGGCGAACAGGGTTGGATAGGCTTCGACGCCGCCAAGGCCGATCGGCGTGCTGTCGATGCCGTCCATGTCGGCGCCAATGCCGACATGGTCATGGCCGGCAATCACCGCGACATGGTCGATATGGTCGGCGACGTCCCGGGCAGTGACGGCCGGGCCGGGATTGGCCTGCTCCCATGCCTTGACGCCGGCCTTGACCGCATCGGTGCTGGCGCGGTTGAGGGTCTTGAGGCGAGCCTCCTCGGCGGCCTTGGCGGCGTCGTGCTGGAGCATCGCCGCCGACAGGAAGGCCGGGACCCAGTTGACCATCACGACGCCCCCATTGGCGGGGAGCAGGCGCAACACGTCGTCGGGGACGTTGCGCGGGTGATCGTTGACCGCGCGCGACGAGGAGTGGGAGAAGATCACCGGGGCGCGGCTGGTGGCGATTGCCTGGCGCATCACGTCGGGCGAGACGTGGCTCAAATCGACCAGCATGCCGAGCCGGTTCATCTCGGCGATGACCTTGAGGCCGAACGGGGCAAGGCCGTTGAACTTGGGATCGTCGGTCGCGCTGTCAGCCCATTCGGTGGTCTGGTTGTGGGTCAGCGTCATGTAGCGCGCGCCCAGCCGGTAGAATTGGCGCAGCGCGGGGAGGCTGCCGCCAATCTGTCGGCCGCCCTCGATCCCGATCAGCGAGGCGACCTTGCCGGCGCGGTGGATGCGGAGGATGTCGTCGGCGGTCCGGGCGAATTCGAGGTCGCGCGGATACGCGGCGACGAACCGGTCGACGACGTCGATCTGTTCGATCGTCTTGCGGATCGCCTCGTCGCCGGTGATCTTGCCGTCGATATAGACCGACCAGAATTGCGCCCCGACGCGGCCTGCGTGGAGGCGGGCCATGTCGGTCATCAACGGGTGGTTGGGGCGGGCGGCGGTACCGCTGGCGAGGCCGGCGATGCTGTAGTCATGATATTCGGCGAGCTGCTCGGCGAGGTCGTTGTGGCCGTCGATCAGCGGCGTCGCCTTGAGGATGCGGTCGATGCGGGCGCGGGTCGCGGGATCGATCGTGCTGGTCGTCGATAGCGGGGCAGCCATCGCGGGGGCGGAGGCGAGCAGCGCGGCGACAAAAAAAGCCTGTTTGATCACGGACATCCCTTCGGTTCGACCAGTCAGTTGAGGAACAGGCTTTACGGGGATGGGTGAAGCGGGGCAATTGCCCGGCGATGGGGGAAAGCTACGTCTTGTTCGACGATGCGCGCGGCGGTGCCGCGAAGGCGCGGCTGTATCGTGCGCCGGTCGGGGAGATAGTCGCGGTTACGCTCGACGAAGTGCGGCCGGCACTGGCGGCGTTGCGCGCGGCGGTGCGCGGCGGCGCTCATGCGGCGGGGTATCTGGCCTATGAGGCGGGGCAGGCGCTCGATCCGAAGCTCGAGCCGGGCGCGCGGGTCGGGGACGGGCCGCTGCTGTGGTTCGGGCTGTTCGAGGGGTATGAACTGGTCGACGCGGCGACGCTGGCCGATCCGGCGGGGGCCGTTGCCGGCGAGGTCCGGCCGCGGGTTTCGCGCGAGGCTTATCTCGAGGCTGCCGCGCAGGTTCGCGAGGGGCTGTTCGCGGGAGATTATTACCAGGCAAATTTGACGTTCGGCTGCGATGTAGCGGTCGGCGGGTCGCCGCTGGCGCTCTTTGCGAGGTTGCGGGAGGGTTCGCTGGCGGGATGGGGCGGAGTGGTGCGCCATCCCGGCGGGGCGCTGGTATCGCTGTCGCCCGAGCAGTTTTTCACGTTGCGGGCGGGAACGCTCAATGCCCGGCCGATGAAAGGGACCGCCGCGCGCGATCCCGATCCGGCCAAGGACCGGCTCCTCGCCGAAGGACTTGCCGCCGATCCCAAGCAGCGCGCCGAGAATCTGATGATCGTCGACTTGCTGCGCAACGACCTTGCGCGGGTGTCCCAGACCGGCAGCGTCGCGGTGCCGCAATTGTTCGCGGTCGAGACTTATCCCACGGTTCACCAGATGGTTTCCGAGGTCACCGCGACCTTGCGTCCGGGGCTCGACGCGGTCGATGTGATCGAGACGATCTTCCCGTGCGGGTCGGTTACCGGGGCGCCAAAGATCGCCGCGATCGAGGTGCTGCGGCGGTTGGAGCCGGAACCGCGCGGGGCCTACACCGGATCGATGGGGTGGATCGAGCCGCCGAACGCGGACGGTCCCGGGGATGCGTCGTTCAACGTCCTGATCCGCACGCTCGAGCTTCATGACGAGCGTCCCGGAACGGCGCGGATCGGGCTTGGTTCAGGGCTTGTCGTCGACAGCGAGATGGGTGAGGAGTGGGCCGAGTGCCTCCTCAAGGGACGATATGTGAACGCTGCCCGACCCCGCTTCGACCTGATCGAGACGATGCGCTTCGATGCCGAGCACGGAATCACCGAGCTTGATCGCCACCTCGACCGGCTGGGCAATGGCGCCGAGACGTTCGGATTCAAGTTCGACCGGCATGGCGCGCGCAACGAACTTCAGGCGGCGACCTTTCGCCGCAAGGATCGGGCAATGGTCCGGCTGCTGCTGTCGCCGAGCGGGGCGATGGCGATCCAGGTCAAGCGGCTCGAGCGGCCGGCGGACGGGCCGGTCCTGGTTACGCTCCAGCCGATGCCGGTCGCGGCCGACGATGTGCGGTTACGGTTCAAGACCACTGACCGGCGGTTCTACGACGAGGCGCGGCGCGCCAATCCGACGTTCGAGACGATCTTCGTC
>JBKJMA010000176.1:0-2744 GCA_046596505.1 Sphingomicrobium sp. | reverse complement strand
CGCTGCGGCGGCAGGCGGTCGCCGGGCTTCAGCGCGCCGCCCTCGATCTCGGCGGCCACGGCGTCGGCAAGCCTGACATATTCGAACTTCGTCATTATTGCACCGAGAGCAATGTTTTACTTGCACCGATACAATTACAGGATCATTTAAGGCTTATCAACGCCGCGATTGCACCGAGCTTAGCCAAAGCGCTCCGAGGTCATTCCAGGCGCCGCCGCTGCGAACAGCGTCTGCGCCGATGGTAGCCCTTTGCCGTGCGGCAGCCTGCTGGAGACGACCATGACGATGATTTCCACTGCCGGAACCCAACCGGTGATATCCGCTCAAACGGGCGGACTGGTCCGCTGGATCGGCCGCGGCGCCGTGGCGCTGGCCGGCTATCTGGAGCGCCGGGCGGCGATCCGCGCGCTGCTGGAACGCAATGACCGCGAATTGCGCGACATCGGCCTGGTGCGCAGCCAGATCGAGCAGGCGGTCGGCGGCGCCTTCAATCCGCGCATGGAAAACGCGCGGTAATTCCACTGTTCATGGGGTTGTTTTCGAGATTTTGTGTCGAGGCAGGGCGCTCAGTGCCGCACCACCAGCACCGAGCACTTGGCGTAGCGCACGACATGGCCGGCATTGGAGCCTAGAAAATAGGTCCGCATCGCCGGCCGGTGCGAGGTCATCACGATCAGGTCGGCCTTGATCGCCGCGGCTTCCTCCAGGATCTCGTGATAGATGCCTCCCTGCCGCACCGCGCAGGAGATGCGGGCCGGCTCGATGCCGGATTCCCGCGCCACGATGGTGAGCGCCTCCTCGGAGGTGTCGCGCTGCTGGGCGTCGAAATCGGCCGGCACATATTCCGCCAGCATGACCGGCGTCATCGGCAAGACGTTGAGCAGGCGCACCATGCCGCTCCAGGTCTGCGACAGCGTCGCCGCCGTCGCGATCGCGCCTTTCGCCAGATCGGTATCGGCGAGATCGATCGGCACGAGAATGGATTTGAACATCTGCGCCTCCATTGCTGCGATCAGCCTACCACAGAAACGCTTGTCCGCCTCAGTCGCCTGACGTCTGCTTCAACAACCTTCAGCTTTTAGAAGCCTTCAGCTTTCAGAAGCCTTGGGCTGACGAATCTGGCCAGCCGTCCGCGGCGGAATGCCACGTCGCTCCAGTTGTCGACCTCGAACTCGAATATCGCCAGACCTGAGGTCGGCATGTTGTCGCCGAGCTCCTTGCGCCCGGCGGCGTCGCCGCTGCCGGCCAGCATCAGCGCCAGTTCATGCATGCCGGGATTGTGCCCGATCAGCATCAGGGTGTTCGGGTCGGTTGCAACAGCGGCATGGACGGCTTCCAGCAGTTGCGCCGGATCGGCGCCATAGAGTTCCGGTAGAAATTCGATCCGAGGCTGCGGCACCAGATGCTGCATCGCCTGCCAGGCGATTTCCCAGGTCTGGGTGGCCCGCACCGCAGATGAAACCAGCACGGAATCGGGAAAAGGCGGATGCCGCCCGATCCAGCCGCCGATCTCGGCGGCGTCGAGCCGGCCGCGGTCGTCCAGCCGGCGGTCCTGATCGCGGCCCGACGGTGCGTCGTTCTCGGTCTTGGCGTGACGCAGCAGCAACAAACGGCGCATGGCGCAATCTCGATTCGTTTCAGGCCTTTCGGATTAATCTACAAGCTCATGCCCTGTTCAAGGTGACAAGCGCCCGATCGGTCCCTAAGAAAACGATATGGACGAGACTTTCACAAGCGCGACCTACGGAGCGGAGGCCGCCGAGGCGCCGGCGCGCGCGCGGCTGTCGTTCGATCTGGATGTCGATATCTGCGTGGTCGGGGCAGGGCTTGCCGGCCTCACGGTGGCGCTGGAGGCAGCGCGGCTCGGCGCCAGCGTGGCGGTGCTCGAGGGCCGCCATGTCGGCTGGAACGCGTCGGGAAATCAACTCGGCACGGTGATGCCGGGTTACGGACTCGCCCTCGGCGAACTGATCGCGCGCATTGGTTTCGAAGACGCCCGCGAACTCTGGTCGCTGTCGAAGGAGGGCGCGGAGTATGTCCGGGCCAACGCCACCGAAGCGCAGATGCCGGGGATTGCGCTCAGCGAGGGCGCGCTGGAGGTCTCCAATGTCGAGGCCGGCGATGCCTTGATCAGCCGGCTGCAAATGCTCGGTGAAGATTTCGATACCGAAGTCGAGGGCTGGCAGGTCGATCGCGTCCGCGCCGAACTCAAGACCAATCATTATTTCCACGGGGTGTATTATCCCAAAGCGTTTCAGCTCGACGGCCGCAGATATCTCCATGGCCTGGCCGCGCTGGCGCGGCGGGCGGGGGCGCGGATTTTCGAGGACACGCCGGTCGTCAGCATCGATCCCTCGGGCATTCGCAAGCGCATCGTCACGCCGTCGGCGCGGTTGCGTGCATCGCATATCGTGCTCGCCGGCAACATCCATCTCGGCGCGCCGCTGCGGCGGCTGTCCGAGACGCTGCTGCCGGTCTGGCGCTACGCCGCGGTGACCGAGCCGCTTGGCGAGCGGCTGGCCGAGGCCATGACGTTTCGGGGATCGGTGACCGACAGCGACGGTATCGACCATTTCCGGATCGTCGAGGGCGATCGATTGATGTGGGCCAGCCCGGAAACCACCTGGTCGGCGCGGCCCGGGCGTTTTGCGCCCGCCATTGCCCGCAGGATCCACTCCATCTTTCCGCAACTCGGCAAGGTCGGGATCGGCGACGTGTGGGGCGGCGTGGTCGGTGAGACCGTG
>JBKJMA010000054.1:0-11035 GCA_046596505.1 Sphingomicrobium sp. | reverse complement strand
CTGTCGCGCTCGACCAGGATCTGCTGGTGGATGACGGTCGATCCGTCCTTGCGGTCTTCCCATTTCTCGGTTTCGACCGCGCTGGCGTAGGGCAGTTCGGCGTGGAGTTGGAGGTAGAGCTGCTCGCGGGTAATCTCGGCCGCGACCATGCGGTCGGTCGCGTCGGAGAGCTGGTCGGCGGGGAACTGCCACGGACCTTCGGGCATGGCCGAGGCGAGGTACGCTTTGAGGTCGCCGACGCCGTCGCCGCTGCTCGCGGAGATCATGAACACCGCTTCGGGGTTGAGGCGCAGCGAGAGTGACTGGGCGAGGACGAGGAGATCGTCCTTCTTGGCAATGTCGGACTTGTTGAGGACGAGGATCAGCGGTTCGGGGCGACCCTCGATCCCGGCGAGGATGGTCTCGACGCGCGCGCCGACCTTGGCCGCGGCGTCGACCACGAGCAGGGTGCGGTCGGCGGATTCGGCGCCTTCCCACGCGGCGGCGACCATCGCCCGGTCGAGCCGGCGGTGGGGTTCGAAGATGCCCGGGGTGTCGACGAGGATCAGCTGGGCGTCGCGCTCGATGGCGATGCCCATCAGCCGGGCGCGGGTGGTCTGCGCCTTGGGGCTGACGATCGCGACCTTCTCGCCGACGAGCGCGTTGACGAGGGTCGACTTGCCGGCGTTGGGCGCGCCGAGGACGGCAACGAGGCCGCAGCGTTGGGGGTCTTGCGAGATGCTGGGAGTGGGGGAGTCGCTCATCCCACGCGCCTTAGTCCAAAGACCGGTCCTGCCCTAGCCCCTGCTGCTTTGACGCGCGGAGGAAAGTTTTTCCAGCAGCGCTGCCGCCGCGGCGGTCTCGGCTTCCTGCTTGCTGGTGCCCTCGGCCTCGGCCTCGCCGCCGCGCGCGACGGTGACGCGCACGCGAAAGGTCGGGGCGTGGTGCGCGCCGGAGCGGGTGACAAGATCATAGGCCGGGGTGCCGAGGCCGCGCGCGGCGGCGATTTCCTGCAAGCCCGACTTGGGGTGGACCGGGGCGCCCTGCTGGCCGTCGAGGTACGGCGCCCAATGCTGGCGGACGAAGGCGGTCGCGGCGTCGATGCCCTGGTCGAGGTAGAGCGCGCCGAGCAGCGCCTCGACGACGTCGCCGATGACATTGTCGCTCATGTTGGCGCGGTCGTCGCGGGCCTGCTTGCCCAGCCGGATGTGGGCGGGCAGGCCAAGGGTGCGGCCAATCTCGCCGCACGTCTCGCGCGCGACGAGGACATTGTAGCGGCGCGATAATTTGCCCTCGGGCTCGGCGGGGAAGCGCTCGTAGAGCCAGCGCGCGACGGCGAGTCCGAGGACCCGATCGCCGAGGAATTCCAGCCGTTCATAGGTTTCGCCGCCGCCGCTGCCCGTGCTGCCCGCCGACGCGCTGCCCCCCGACATGCTGCCGTGGGTCATGGCGCGGGCGAAGAGTGCCGGGTCGTGCGGCGACTGGCACAGCACGGTGACGAGAAACGCGGCGAGATCGGCCATCAGTAGGCGGTGCCCAAGCGACTGGCGCGCAACGCGGTGAACCAGGTCCACGGCTTGAGATATTCGGCGCGACCGTCGGTCGACCAGAAGGCATAGCCGGCGCGGCCGACGAGGTGGTCGAGGGGCACGAAGCCGACCCCGCCCTCAGCAACGGCGAAGCGGCTGTCTTCGCTGTCGTCGCGGTTGTCGCCCATCATGAACACGGTGCCGGCGGGGACTTTGACCGGGCCGAAATGGTCGGCGAGCGACGAGTCGAGCTGGTCGAGCACGGTGTAGGTCTTGCCGTCGGGAAGCGTCTCGCGGAACGCCGGGTAGAGGCAGGACTGGCCGCCGCCCGGCACCTGGCCGAAGCGCGGCTGGACCCTGCCGACGGTGCGGCACGGGCTGTTGGGGGTGACCGGCATGGCATAGTCGCCGAGCCTGACCTTGGGGACCGCGGCGCCGTTGAGGATGAGGGTGCCGTTGCGGACCTCGATCGTGTCGCCGGGGAGGCCGATGACGCGCTTGACGTAGTCGACCTTCTCCTCGCCGGGCGGCTTGAACACCGCGATGTCGCCGCGCGCCGGATAATGGGCGAGGACTCGGCCGTCGAAGGAGGGGACGTTCCACGGAAAGCTGAAGCGCGAATAGCCGTAGGGCCACTTCGAGACGAACAGATAATCGCCGATCGCCATCGCCGGGAGCATCGAGCCCGAGGGGATGCTGAACGGTGCGACGATCAGGCTGCGCAGGATCCACGCGAGCAGCGCGAGTTTCAGCAGGAAGCCGAGCGTCGAGCCCTGCTTGGGCGAGGCGGATCGACGAAGCGGGGTGCGGGAGCGCGATGTCATGCGACGCACCTTGCGGTGAAGCCGGCGAAGGTCAAGTCGGGGTGGCAATCGCGGCCTGGCGTCACTAGGTGACAGGGCATGACCAAAGACCCGTGGGCCGCGATCGACGGCCATTCGCCCAAGCGCCTGACTGAGTTGTTCGCGGAGGATGCAGGGCGGCTGGCGACGCTGTCGCTGACGCTGGGCGGAATGTATTTCGACTGGTCGAAGACCCATCTCGACGAACGATTGGTCGCGGCGTTCGAGGCGCTGGCCGAGGCGCAGGGCTTTGCGGCCAAGCGCGAGGCGCTGTTCACCGGCGCGGTCGTCAATGCGAGCGAAGATCGCGCCGCGACCCATGTCGCCGAGCGCGGATCGGGATCGGCCGAGCATAATGACCTCGCCGCCGCCGGGCACTTGCGGATGCGCGCGCTGGTCGACGCGATCGAGGCCGAGGCGTTCGGCGATGTCACCGGAGTGCTGCATATCGGCATCGGCGGGTCGGCGCTGGGACCCGACCTGGTGATCGATGCGCTCGGCCATGACGGAACGCACTATGACGTGCGGGTCCTGTCGAACATCGACGGGCAGGCATTCGAGGATGCGGTGTCAGGGCTCGATCCGGCAACCACATTGGTCGCCGTGGTGTCAAAGACGTTCACTACGACCGAGACGCTGACCAACCTCAATGCGGCGCTGGCGTGGCTCGAGAATCATGGCGTCGAGGATGCGTTCGGGCGGGTGATCGCCATCACCGCGGCGCCCGAGGCGGCGATCGAGTATGGCATCGACAGCACGCGCATCCTGCCCTTCGGCGAGACCGTCGGAGGGCGCTATTCGCTGTGGTCGACGGTCGGATTTTCGGTCGCGCTGGCGCTCGGCTGGCCGGCATTCGAGGAATTGCTCGAGGGCGCGGCGGAGATCGACCGGCACTTCCGGTTTAGCGAAGGGCGGGCCAATGCCCCGCTGATGGCGGCGTTCGCCGACCTGACCGCGACGCAGGTGTTGGGGTGCGCGACGCGGGCGGTGTTCGCCTATGACGAGCGGCTGCGGTTGCTGCCGTCCTACTTGCAGCAGCTTGAGATGGAGTCGAACGGAAAGTCGGTTGGCGCCGAGGGTGCGCCGGTCGGGCGAAAAACCGCTCCGGTTACATGGGGTGGGGTCGGGACCGATGCGCAGCACGCGGTGTTTCAGCTCCTTCACCAGGGAACCGGGGTGGTGCCGGTCGAATTTGTCGCGGTGATCGAGCAGGAGGACGGGCAGGACGACACGCACCACCGGCAGCTGTTGCTCAATGCCTTCGCGCAAGGGGCGGCGCTGATGACCGGGCGCGAAAGTGACGACGGCGCAAAGGCTTATCCGGGGAACCGGCCGTCATCGGCGATCCTGCTCGACCGGCTCGATCCCAGGACCCTGGGCGCGCTGCTGGCGTTTTACGAGCACCGGACGTTCGCCAATGCGGTGCTGCTCGGGATTAATCCGTTCGACCAGTTCGGGGTCGAACTGGGCAAGCAGATGGCGCGCGCGATCGATGATCCCGCGACACGCGAGCGGTTCGATCCGTCGACCCGCGCACTGATCGAAAGGGCCGGACTGTGAGTGAAGTCACGAGCGAATATGATTATGACCTGTTCGTCATCGGCGCCGGGTCGGGCGGCGTGCGCGCGTCGCGGATCGCGGCGGGGCATGGCGCGAGGGTCGCGGTCGCCGAGGAATATCGGGTCGGCGGGACCTGCGTCATCCGCGGCTGCGTGCCGAAGAAATTGCTCGTCTATGGCGCGCACTTTGCCGAGGATTTGAACGACGCGGCAATGTTCGGCTGGGACGTGCCGGTCAAACGGTTCGACTGGCCGGTGCTGCGCGACCATGTGCAGGCCGAGGTCAAACGGCTCGAGGGATTGTACGGCCAGACGCTGGCGAGCAACAAGGTCGAAGCGTTCCTTGAGCGGGCGACGATCGCCGGGCCGAACCTGGTGCGGCTGGCGTCGGGGCGGACGGTGAGCGCGGCCAAGATACTGGTCGCGACCGGGGCGCGGCCGTTTCTTCCGGACGTCGAGGGCATCGAGCATGCGATTACGTCCAACGAGGTGTTTCACCTCGAGCGGCTGCCGAAGCGTATCGTGATCGTGGGCGGCGGCTACATTGCCAATGAGTTTGCGGGGATTTTCCACCAGTTCGGTTCGCACGTGACGCTGGTCAATCGGTCGGACACGATCCTGCGCGGCTATGACGAGTCGATGCGCGACCGGCTGCTGCAGATCTCGTTGGCCAAGGGCATCGACTTCAAGTTCAATGCGAACTTCAGCAGGATCGAAAAGCGCGCGGACGGGATGCTCCACCTGGCGATGGACGGGTGCGATGACCTCGAGGCCGATGCGGTGCTGTTCGCGGTCGGGCGCAAGCCGAATGTCGAGGGGTTGGGGCTCGAGGAGGCCGGGGTCGATCTGGGCACGCGCGGCGAGGTCAAGGTCGACAAGGCCAACCGGACCAACGTCCCGAGCATCTTCGCGGTCGGCGACGTGACCGACCGGATCCAGCTCACCCCGGTCGCGATCCGCGAGGGGCAAGCATTCGCCGACACGCAATTCGGGTCGGGCGGGGTGGTCGAAGTCGATTACGATTGCGTGCCCCATGCGGTGTTCAGCCATCCGCCAATCGCCAGCGTCGGGCTGACCGAAAGCGATGCCCGCAACCGTTATGGTACAGTCAAGGTCTACACATCGGACTTCCGCGCGATGAAGAACGTGATGGCGGGACGCAACGAGCGATCGCTCTACAAGCTGGTCGTCGACGAGGCATCCGAGCGGGTGATCGGCATCCACATGATCGGGCCCGATGCGCCGGAAATCCTCCAGGCGGCGGCGATCGCGGTCAAGGCCGGGTTGAAGAAGGCCGACTTCGACGCGACGGTGGCGCTGCACCCGACGATGTCGGAGGAATTGGTGCTGATGCACTAGGCGCTTTCGTGCCTGGTCAGGGGAGGGAGTATTTGTTGCACGACGTGGTGATCATCGGCGCAGGGCATAACGGGCTCACCTGTGCAACCTATCTGGCGAAGAAGGGGCTTAAGGTAGCGATGCTCGAGGCGGCGGGGGTCGTCGGCGGCGCGGCGGTGACCGACGAGTTTCACCCGGGATATCGCAACTCGGCGGCGAGCTACACCGTCAGCCTGCTCAATCCCAGGGTGATCCGCGACCTCGAACTGGAGCGGCACGGGCTGAAGGTCGTGTTGCGCAGACAGGATAATTTCCTGCCGGGCGAGAAGGGACAATATCTGCTCGGCGGTCGTGGCGGGCTGACGCGGGCCGAGCTAGCGCGGCATCATGCCGAGGACGGTCCGGCCTATGACCGCTATGTCTCCGAGCTGGAAACGGTGGTTCCGCTGATCCAGAAATGGCTGCTCAAGGCGCCCCCGGGACCGTGCACGGGGTTGGCGGGCTGGCCGTCGCTGCTGAGCATGGGGCGCGACATGATCGGGCTGTCAACCGACGAGATCCGCACGCTTCACGACTATGCGACCAAGTCGGAGGGCGACATCCTCGACCGCCACTTCAAGGGCGACCTGGCCAAAGCATTGTTCGGGTTCGACGGGGTGGTCGGGAATTTCGCTTCGCCCTATTCGGCGGGAACGGCCTATGTGCTGCTTCATCACCTGTTTGGTGAGGCCGCCGGAGTGCCGGGGGCGTGGGGCCATGCGATCGGCGGGATGGGTGCGATCACCCAGGCGATGGCCAAGGCGGCCCGCGAGGCGGGGGTCGACATCGTGGTCAATTCGCCGGTCGACGAGGTGATCGTCGAGAAGGGGCGGGCCGTGGGGGTAATTTCCGGCGGGAAGGCGTGGCGCGCGGCGACGGTGGTGGCGAACGTCAATCCGCGATTGCTGTTCGACCGGCTGGTGCCCAAGGGCGCGGTGCCGGCGCAGGTCGAGGGACATATGAGCCGCTGGGCATGCGAGTCCGCGACCTTCCGGATGAATGTCGCGCTCGATCGGCTGCCGAGTTTTTCGGTGCTCCCGGGGCGTGGCGATCATCTCACCTCCGGGATTATCATGGCACCGAGCCTCGCCTACATGGACCGCGCTTACCTCGATGCGCGGCAGCATGGCTGGGCAAAACAGCCGATCATCGAGATGCTGATCCCGTCGACGCTGGACGACAGCCTGGCGCCGAAGGGCAAGCATGTCGCGTCGCTGTTCTGCCAGCATTTCCGCTATGACCTGGGGCCGGGGCGGAGCTGGGACGACGAGCGCGAGGCGGCGGCCGACGCGATCATCGCGACGGTCGATGGCCACGCGCCGGGGTTCGCCAAGTCGGTCATTGCGCGGCAGATCCACTCGCCGCTGGACCTCGAGCGGCGGTTCGGGCTGATCGGTGGCGACATCTTCCACGGCAAGATGGGGCTCGACCAATTGTTCAGCGCGCGGCCGATGATCGGCGCCGCAAAATATCGTATGCCGCTCGCCGGTCTGTACCTGTGCGGTTCCGGAGCGCATCCCGGTGGTGGCGTAACTGGCGCCCCGGGTCATAATGCTGCGCAGGCGGTGCTGGCC
Organism: Sphingomicrobium sp.; assembly: GCA_046596505.1. Taxonomy (GTDB): domain Bacteria; phylum Pseudomonadota; class Alphaproteobacteria; order Sphingomonadales; family Sphingomonadaceae; genus Sphingomicrobium. Next base: position 4,175 of record JBKJMA010000054.1, on the reverse strand, counting down.
GACCGGAAGTTTTGGCGACGTCGGTCAGCCTAAATAAAAATAACCAAAACGGCACAAAAAGTTTGACAGCGTCACGCTCGTCTGGCACAACTTAGGAACAGTGACGAATTGCGAATTGGGGCGGGCGGCCCCGATTCGCCAGGGCTTTCGGATCGACCTGGTGTTGCGCTTCCTGGTGGCGGGGCGCGGCGGCGGGCGGTGCGGAGGCCTTTTTGCGTTGCTGGGCGGGGATCGTCCGCGCGTCGGCAGATGGTGCCGGTGACGCGGACGGTCCCCGCTACCTTGCGTGGGGGAGATGATGACGATGGCGGGACGGAAATCGTTAGCGCTGGTGCCGGGCGACAAGGTCCATAAGCGCGAGCCGCGGCGGCACGGCTGGAGCAGCGCGAAAGAGGCCAGGTTTCTGGAAGCGCTGAGCGCGACGTGCAACGTAACGCTGGCGGCGAAGCGGGCGCGGGTCGGCAATTCGACGGTCTATCGCCGGCGCGCGACCGATGCGGTGTTTCGCGCGGCGTGGGGGCAGGCGGTGGCGCAGGGCTATGCCCGGCTGGAGGTCGAGATACTGGAGCGCGCGCTCAACGGGAAGATGCGCACGATCGTCCACAAGGACGGGCGCGAGGAACAGTCGGTCGAGCATGACGACCGCATCGCGCTGACGCTGCTGAGGATGCACCGCGACACGGCGCGCGAACCCGAACGGATCGAAGCGGCCGAAGCTGCGATCAGCCCGGCAGAGGCGCTGGAAGTGCGCGACCGGCTGCTGATGAAGTTGAAGCGGGTGCGGGTGCAGTTGCTCGGGCCCGAGAAGGCCGAGGAAGACGGCTGGTCGGCGATCGGGACGGAATCGGTCGATCTGAGCGGGATGCCGGGGATCGACGGGGAGACGGGCGAATGAGGCCGATCGACAATATTCGCCTGGCGGTCGAGGCCCTGGCACGGGGAGATCTGGTGATGGCATTCAGGATGATCATGCGCCTGTCACCGCACGACCAGTTGCAGTTCGATGCGCTGTTCGAGGCGTGGGCGAGCAACGGGCAGAGGGTGCCGGGCGAGAATGGCTGGCGGACGTGGCTGATGATCGCCGGACGCGGGTTCGGCAAGACCCGCGCCGGGGCCGAATGGGTGTTCCGCCTGGGGCTGGCCAAGCGCTGCCGGATGGCGCTGGTCGGGGCGACGATCGACGAGGCGCGGCGGATCATGGTCGAGGGGACGAGCGGGATTCTGGCGGTTGCGACCCATGCGGGGGTGACGCTCAAGTGGGAGCCGAGCCAGCGGAAGTTGACGTGGCCCAACGGGAGCTCGGCGACGCTGTTTTCGGGCGAGGACGGCGATGGCCTGCGCGGCCCAGAGCATGATTTCGCATGGTGCGACGAGCTGGCCAAATGGCATGACCCGGAAGGGACATGGGACAATTTGCAGATGGGGCTGCGGCGCGGGTTGCGCCCGCGGGCGCTGGTGACGACGACGCCCAAGCCGATGCCGCTGCTGACCCGGCTGCGGGCCGATCCGCGAACGGTCGAGAGCGGCGGGCGGAGCGACGAGAATGTGTCGCTGCCGGGGCGGTTCCTGGCGGTGATGAAGGCGACCTATGGCGGAACGCGGCTCGGGCGGCAGGAGCTGAACGGGGAGCTGCTCGACGAAGCCGAAGGGTCGCTGTGGCCGCGGGCAATGATCGAGCGCTGCCGGGTGAAGATCGGGCGGCTGCCGGTGATGGAGCGGATCGTGGTCGGGGTCGATCCGCCGGCCGGCGCGGGGGCGGGAAGCGATGCGTGTGGCATCGTCGTCGCCGGACGCGCGGGGGATAATTTCTATGTGCTGGCCGATGCCACCATCCAGGGAGCGAGCCCTGAGAAATGGGCGGCGGCGGTGAGGGCCGCGACCGCGACGTGGCGCGCCGACCGGATAGTCGCCGAGGCCAATAACGGCGGGGCGATGGTCGCGTCGGTGCTGCGCGCGGCGGGGGTCGAGCCAGGAATGGTCAAGCTGGTCCATGCGTCGAAGGGCAAGGTGGCGCGGGCCGAACCGATTGCGGTGCGATTCGAGGTCGGCGCGGCATGGTTCGCGGGGGCTTTTCCGGCGCTGGAGGACGAGCTTTCGGGGCTGCAGATGGGCGGCGGATACGAAGGCCCGACGCGCTCGCCCGACCGGGCCGATGCGATGGTCTGGGCGATGACCGAACTGGCGGAAAGCCGGGGGAGCGGGCCGCGGGTCTGGCGGGTTTAGGGCGATTTCGCAGGAGGCGCGCGTAGTGCCCTCACCCTCCCACGCCGGCGGCGCGGGTCCCTCCCACTCCCGCAACGGGAGAGGGGCTAAGGAAAGGATCTTATGATGTGGTTTTCGAGGAAGTCGGCCGCTGCGCCGACGGCCGGTTTTGGCGTGCCCGAGTGGCTTCGGGCGAATGCTTCCGACGCAACGCCTCGGTCATACGAGGCGATGGTGCGCGAGGTGTTCGAAATCAACCCGGTCGGGCAGCGGTCGGTGCGGCTGGTGTCGTCGAGCGTCGGGGCGTTGCCGGTTTATTCGGTGACGAAGAACGCCGTCGCGGAGAAGCTGGTGATGGCCGACGGGGTGTTGGAGACAATCGCGGCGGGGCTGCTGCTCAATGGCAATGCCTATGTCCAGATGATCACTGACGATGCCGGGCAACCGGAGGAATTGGTGGTGTTGCGTCCGGACCGCGTGACGGTCGACTTCGATCGTCGCGGACAACCGGTCGGGTTCGTTTATCGAAGCCAGAACGGGGGGGCGTCGATCCCCTTGATCGATGCGCTCGGGCGGCGGCAGGTGGCGCATATCCGGGCATATCACCCGCTCGACGATCATTATGGTCTGGGCTGCCTGGGAGCGGCGATCGCCCCCGCTGCGGTGCATAATCGCGCGGCGAAATGGAACAAGTCGCTGCTCGACAATGCGGCGCGGCCATCGGGGGCGATGATCTATGACCCGGGCGACGGGTCGGTGTTGAGCGCGGATCAGTTCGCGCGGTTGAAGGGCGAACTGGAGATGCTGTTTTCAGGCGCCGAGGCGGCCGGACGGCCGATGGTGCTCGACGGCGGGCTCAAATGGCAGGCGATGAGCATGACCCCGGCGGACATGGATTTCGTCGCGCTGAAAGAGGGGGCAGCGCGCGATATCGCGCTGGCGTTCGGGGTGCCGCCGGTGCTGGTCGGGTTGCCCGGCGACGCGACCTATTCGAATGCGCGCGAGGCCGGGCGGGCTTTGACGAGACAGACGGTGCTGCCGATGGCGCGGCGGATCCTGGGCGGGCTCGAGGTAATGCTCGACCACTGGTTCGAGGCGGATGCGAGCGTCGAATTGACCGTCGATGTCGACGTGCTGAGCGAGCTTGCCGAGGACCGGGTGCGACTATGGGACGCGGTGTCGAAGGCCGATTTCCTGACACGCGAGGAGAAGCGCGCGATGCTCGGGTATGAGACGGGGACGGCGGCGTGAGGGGAGCAGGCGAAATGAACGAGGAAGCCATATTGGCTCGTTTGATGGCGCAGGCCGAGGCGCGCGGTGGCGAACTGGTGACACTGCGCGCGCTGGTCGAGGAGGCGAGCGAGGCGGGAGCGACGCGGGCACTGGTCGCGCTCGGGCTGGATGATCCTCGGGCGCGGCGCGACATGGATGAATTGCGCGAGCTGTTGTCGGCGTGGCGCGATGCCAAGCGGTCGGCGTGGCGGGCGGTGGTGTCGTGGTTCGTGCGGGTGGCGCTGGCGCTGTTGCTGATCGGGCTGGCGGTGCGGTTCCGGCTGGCGGCGGGGCTGTTGGCGTGAGGTTCGCGGGATATGCGGCGGTGTTCGACCGGGTGGATGGCGGCGGCGACGTCATCCGCAAGGGAGCGTTTGCGGCGAGTTTGGCGACGAAGCGCGCGATCCCGCTGTTGTGGCAGCACAAGGCCGGGGCGGTGATCGGGCGGGTTACGCGGGTCGAGGAGGACACGCGCGGACTGCGGGTGATCGGCGAGCTTGGCGGCGATGCGGATGCACTGCGGGCGGCTGGGTTGGTCGCGAGCGGGGCGCTCGACGGGTTGAGTTTCGGCTATCGGGTCGGGCGATCGGCACGGGCCAATGGGGTGCGCGAGTTGCACGAGCTGGAGCTGGTCGAGGTGAGTTTGGTGGCGAGCCCGATGCAGAAGCTGGCGCGGGTTCATGCGGTCGAGCGCGGCTAAA
>JBKJMA010000159.1:0-14298 GCA_046596505.1 Sphingomicrobium sp. | reverse complement strand
ATCCTCAAGCGTCTTGGGATCGTCGGTCAGCCGGCGCTCGGTCAGGATATGCTTTTCGCGGTCGTTAAGCTTGTCGAGCGCCTGAACCAGCAAATCGTGACGCACGCGATTTTCCTCGTCGTCGGCGATGATCTCGTCCTGCAACGGGCCATTGTCGACAAGGAAGTCCTGCCACTGGCTTTCGCCATCGGTGTCGCGCAGCGGGGCGTTGAGCGAGGTGTCGCCGCCCATCCCCATGCGGCGGTTCATCGACACCACTTCGGCCTCGGTGACGCCAAGGTCGGTCGCAATCTTGGTCACGTCGGCGGGCTTCAGATCGCCCTCTTCGAACGCATCCATCTGATTCTTCATCCGCCGCAGGTTGAAGAATAATTTCTTCTGCGCGGCGGTGGTGCCGATCTTCACCAGGCTCCACGAGCGCAGGATGAATTCCTGGATCGAGGCGCGGATCCACCACATCGCGTAAGTCGCGAGGCGGAACCCGCGATCGGGCTCGAACTTCTTGACGCCCTGCATCAGCCCGATGTTCCCTTCGGAAATCAGCTCTGAAACGGGCAGGCCATAGCCGCGATATCCCATCGCGATCTTGGCGACGAGTCGCAGGTGCGAATTGACCAGCTTGGCCGCCGCGTCGGTGTCGCCATGCTCGCTCCATCGCTTGGCGAGCATGAATTCTTCCTCGGGGGCGAGAATCGGGAACTTCTTGATTTCGCTGAGGTAACGGTTGAGTCCGGCTTCGCCGCCAGAGGCGGGTATCGACAGGACTTTGGACTGAGCCATCATTTACTCCCTAGCCGGGGGGTCGCGTCCACCCCGATCCTTATAGAAACTTATACGCCAAGCGCGCTGAATAGATGCTGCATATCCGACGGAAGGATGCTGTCGAACGACAGACGGGCTTTCGTCACCGGATGAACAAACCCGATTCTCGCCGCATGAAGCGCCTGCCGTTCGAAGCCGAGTTCCCGCAACAACGCACGATGCGTCCGGGCGTTGCCGCCGTAAACCGGATCGCCGAGCAACGGGTGAGAAATTGACGCCATGTGCACGCGGATCTGGTGCGTCCGTCCGGTCTCGAGCTGGCATTCGACCAGCGCCGCATCGCGCAACGGGGTCAGCCGCCGCCAATGGGTCACCGCCCGCTTGCCGCGCCCCGTCTCTACGATCGCGATCTTCTTGCGGTTGATGGAGGAGCGGGCGAGGGGCGCGTCGATCGTCCCTTCCTCCATCTTCGGCAATCCGTTGACGATCGCCAGATAGCGCCGCTCGATCGAATGGTCGGCGAACTGCCGCGCCAGGCCTTCGTGGGCGACGTCGGTCTTAGCGACCACCAGCAACCCCGATGTATCCTTGTCGATGCGGTGGACGATGCCCGGTCGGGCGACCCCGCCGATCCCCGACAGGCTCGCGCCGCAATGGTGGAGCAGCGCGTTGACCAAAGTCCCGTCGAAATTCCCCGCCGCGGGGTGAACGACCAGCCCGGCGGGCTTGTCGACCACGAGCAGATGTTCGTCCTCAAATATGATCTGCAGCGGGATATCCTGCGCCTGATTGTGCGCCGGCGTCGGATCGGGGACGGTCAGCGTGAAGCGCTCGTCGCCCTTCACCTTGATCGCCGGGTCGCGCACCAGTCCCGCTTCCCCCGCCAGCGCACCGCTCTTGACCAACACCTTCAGACGCTCGCGCGACATCGTCGGCACCGCTTCGGCCAACGCGCGGTCGAGCCGCCACCCCTGGTGTCCGGCGTCGAGCGCAATTGCGACGTTATGATGCCCCCCGGCCATGGACCGTTAACTTGGGACGGGCGCCAGCCGGTTTCAATACTCACCAGTCACGTCACTCATGGGTTGCGCCTGCGCCTTGCGTAAAGCATTGCAGCGCCGATGGACGCCGTCGAACTCGCCAGCCTGCTTTGCTCTCGCCTGTGCCACGACCTGCTGTCGCCGGTCGGCGCGCTCAACAATGGCATTGAGCTTCTCGCCGACGAGACCGACCCCGAGATGCGCGAACGCTGCATGGAATTGCTCGCCGAAAGCGCCCGGGCAAGCGCCAACAAGTTGAAATTCTTTCGCTTGGCGTTCGGCGCGGCGGGTGGATTCGGCGAGGCGATCGACACGCGCGAGGCAAGGAACGCGATCGAGGGCCTTTACGGCGCCGAAAAACGCATCGAAGTGGGCTGGATGGTCGCCGACGACCGCCTCCCCAAGAGCGCGGTCAAGTTGCTTCTCAACCTCGCCATGCTTGCCGGCGACGCGCTGGTCCGCGGCGGAACGCTCGACATCGGTGCCGAACAAGGTGCCAACCAGCTCGAGATCGTGATTCGCGCCGAAGGGCCACGGATCCTGCTCGACCCGTCGCTGCGCGCGGCGCTCGGTCCCGGCGCGAGCGATCAGATCGAGCCGCGCGCAGCCGGTGCGTGGCTCGCCCATCGGCTCGCAGCCGACGCTGGCGGGACGATCCGCATCAGCGACCCGGCCGATCCCGTCCTGCTAATCGGTGCGACGCTACCGAACGCCCACTGAGGCACGGCTAACGCGGCATTAACAACTGCGCTCCATAAGCCTGTCGGAAGAACAGGTGGGCAGCGCGGCCGATGGACGATCTCATTACCGATTTCACCGCGGAATGCCGCGAAATGCTCGAGGCGCTTGGCGGCGAAATCGTTGCCTGGGAAGCCCGGCCCGACGACCGGGCTCGGCTCGATTCGATCTTCCGGTTCGTCCACACCGTCAAAGGCAATTGCGGTTTCTTCGACTTCCCGCGGCTCGAGGCGCTGAGCCACGCCGCCGAGGATGCGCTGGCCGACGTCCGCGCCGGACATCGTGCCCCTGATGGCGCGCTGGTCAGCGCGGTTCTCGCGATTATCGACCGCATCGGCGACATGATCACGATCATTGAAGCGGGCGGAGCGCTGCCACAAGGCGAGGATAGGGCGCTGATCGCCGCGCTCGCGCCGGGCGCAACCGCGCCGGCGGTACCGCTGACCGGCGACATCAAGACGTCCATCGCCCCGCGGACCATTCGCCTCTCGGTCGAACTACTCGACCGGGTGATGAGCGGTGTGTCGGACATGGTCCTCGCCCGGAACGAACTCGCCCGCCGCCTGCGCGAAGCGTCGGGTGACGTGACGGTCGACGGCGCATTTGAACGCCTGTCGGGCATTATTGCCGAAATGCGCGAGGCGATCACGCGGACCCGGATGCAGCGCGTCGAAAACCTGTTCGTCGCGCTCCCCCGCATGGTTCGCGACCTGTCCGCAGAGCTTGGCAAGCAGGTTCTGATCGATATCAGCGGCGGCGACGTCGAGCTCGATCGCGAAATGATCGAGATGATCCGCGATCCGCTTACGCACATCATTCGCAACGCCGTCGATCATGGCATCGAATTGCCAGCGCAACGGCTCAAGGACGGCAAGCGCGAGATCGGGCTGCTTTCGGTGTCGGCGCGCCAGTCGGGCAACCAGATCCTGATCGACATCGTCGATGACGGGCGCGGGATCGACTGTGCGCGGCTCGTCGCGAAGGCGATCGTGGATGGCGCCCTGACCAAGACCGACGCTGACGCAATGACGCCGCGAGACCAGCTTGCGCTGATCTTCGAGGCCGGCCTGTCGACCGCCACCGAGGTAACGTCGATTTCCGGTCGCGGTGTCGGCATGGGCGTGGTCCGCTCCAACATCGAACGCATCGGCGGCACCGTCGAGCTCGACAGTACGCTCGGTCAAGGCACCCGCATGACGTTGCGGGTACCGCTGACGTTGACGATCATTCCCGCGCTGACCGTGTCCATCGGCGCCCAGCATTTCGCGATCCCGCGCAGCGCGATCGAGGAAATTGTCCGCGCCAACGGCAGTTCGGTCACGCTCGACCGGCTCGGCGAAGCGGGGGTTGCGACCATTCGCGGTCGCCGTGTGCCCGAAATCGCCCTTGCCGAAGTCCTCGGCCTGACCAGCAACGTCCCCGACGAACAGCGAACCCTCGTCGTCATTCGCCCCGCTGGCGGCGACGTTTACGCGCTCGCCGTCGACCATATTCACGATCATGAGGAACTGGTCGTCAAACCCGCCGCGCCCGCGGTCATGGCGACCGGCCTCTACGCGGGGACGACCTTGGCGGACGATGGCAGCCCGATCCTGCTGTTCGACCCTGCCGGGCTTGCCGAGCAGGGCGGGATCCGTCTCGAAGTCCAGGACCGTGCCGCGCGAGTGGCCGAATCGGCTCCGCAAGCTGAAGCGCGCGAACGTCCCGTTCTCCTGTTCCGTGCGCTCGATGGGTCGCGCCGGGCGCTCGGCCTCGGGCTTGTCGATCGGATCGAGGACGTACCCGCCGAGGCGATCCGCTTCGCCGCCGGCCAGCTCCGCGTTCAGCTTGGCGAACACATTCTCCCGCTCGCTGGAGTTCCCTCTGGCACGGAGCTCGAAGGCAATATCCGCGTGCTCCGCCTCAACGACGGTCAGAACGAGGTTGGCTATGCCGTGGCCGAGGTCATCGACCTGACCGGGCTGGTTGTCGACATCATCCCCGCCGCGACTCCCGGTTCGGTGAGCGGCGTCGCGCTGATCGGCGGCGAACCCGCCGAACTGCTCGACGCGCACTGGCTGTTCACCCACCACGTTACCGCGAGCCGCCCCACCGCGCCCGCCGTGTGCCGTCTCGCCGCCGACGATCCGTGGATCCAGAACTTCCTCCGTCCGATCGTCGAGGCCGCTGGCTACACCGTGGTCGACGAAAAGGCCGACGTCGCCGCCGATCTTACCATCTCCTTCGAGGGCCGTACCGCCACGACCGACACCGGCCGTACCATCTGGTTGCGCAGCGAGCCCGAGGCGGCGGGGCCGACCGACACCATCTACCGATACGACCGCGAGGGCCTGATGCGAGCACTGAAGACAGCCGGGGCAGGGCGTGTGAAATGAACGAACTTCTACTCATCGTCAGCATCGCCGGAAGCCGCGTCGCCCTGTCGGCCTCGACGATCGAAGGCGTCGTCGAACTCGACACGCTGATCCCGGTGCCACGCGCCGCTGCTCATATCGCCGGCCTATCGGCGCTACGCAGCCGGGTGCTGACGGTGATCGATTGCCGGTGCTCGCTCGATCTTGGCTCGACCGAACGCATTCCGGGTGCCCAGGACGCGGTCGTCGCCGAGCTCGACGGTCATCATTATGCCTTGCTTGTCGATCGCGTCGAGGACGTCATTGAGGCGCACGGCTCACCGTCGCCGATCCGCGCCGCGATGGGACCAGGCTGGGAGCGGGTCGCGCTCGGAATGGTCGAGACCGAGGTCGGCCTGTTGCTGCTGGTCGACGTCGCCGCGATCATCGGCGGGCCCGATCAGCGCGCCGCAAACAACTCTCCATCCAGCGCGGCGGCTTAAGTTCTTCGTTACCCTTGCTGTTTAAACACTGACTGACCGGATTAGGAAAGTGAATCCATGAAGACCTGTTTGATCGTCGATGACTCGAAGGTGATTCGCAAGGTTGCCCGACACATCCTCGAAACGCTCGATTTCGTCGTTGAGGAGGCCGGCGACGGCCGTGAGGCGCTCGCCCGCTGTGAGGAGTCGATGCCTGACGTGGTCCTGCTCGACTGGAACATGCCGGTCATGAGCGGAATGGATTTTCTCAAGCTGCTCCGCCAGCGCGGGCATGGTGACCAGCCAAAGGTCGTCTTCTGCACCACCGAGAACGACATGGCGCACATCCGCGCCGCGCTCGAGGCGGGCGCTGACGAATATGTCATGAAGCCGTTCGACCGCGAAACGCTCCACATCAAGCTCCAGCTCGTCGGCGTCGCCTGATCCCGTGAAGCCGGCGTTTGCCTCTTCGCCCGCGGGAGGCCGTTCCTCCCTTGTGTCGCGTCCTATCCGGCTGATGATCGTTGATGATTCGATGGTCGCGCGAGCGGTCCTGTCGCGCATGATCGAGGCAAGCGGCGAGTTCGAGATTGCCGCCGTCGCGGGCAGCGCCGAAGCGGCAATCGAAGCGCTAGCCCATGTCTCGGTCGATATCGTCCTGCTCGATCTCGAGATGCCCGGCGCCGGCGGGCTGAAATCCATTCCTCGCATCATCGAAGCGGCGCGTGGTGCGCAGATCATGATCGTGTCTTCCTTCGCCGAGGAGGGTGCCGAAGAGACCGTCGCGGCGCTTGCGCTCGGGGCCGCCGACACGCTGCCCAAGCCGGGCACCGGCCGGTTTAACGGACGCTTTTCCGAGATACTCGTTGCGCGGCTGAGGGCGCTCGGCCGGGCCGACACGCAGTTCCGCGAAACGGCGGCGCTGATCGCTCGCTCGCAGGCGTCCGGTCCGGCGTTGCGCGCGATGGCGTCCGAGCCGATCGAGCTGCTCGCGCTCGGTGCGTCCACTGGAGGGATCCACGCGCTCGGCAATTTCTTCGGCGCCCTGCCGCCCCGAATCGGCGTGCCGATCCTCGTCACCCAGCATTTGCCCGCCGCGTTCATGACGGTCTTCGCTCGCCAGCTCGGCGTCGCCGCCAATCGTCCCGCGGTCGTTGCCGAGGATGGCATGGCCCTCGTCCCCGACACATTGTTCATCGCGCCCGGCGATGCGCACCTGACGATTGCTGCAGGCTTCGACGGGCTGGTCGTCAAACTAGTGAGACATTCGGTTTCGAGCGGATGCCTGCCGTCGGTCGACCCGATGCTCGCCTCGGCCGGTGCTTTGCTCGGGCGCAAGGCGCTCGGCGTCGTCCTCACCGGAATGGGCCGGGACGGAGTCGAGGGCGCGGCCAAGCTGGTCGCCTGCGGTGGCGCAGTGCTTGCCCAGGACGAGGCCAGTTCGGCGGTGTGGGGTATGCCGCGCGCGATCGCCGAAGCCGGTCTCGCCGCGGCGATCCTGCCGCCGGACAAGCTCGCCCGCCGGGTGTCCTCGCGTTGCAGCGAGAAATAAGCGTGGAGGTCAGCGACAGCTCCAGCCGCATCCTCGCTGGACTCCTCGAAGCCCGTACCGGCCAGCAACTTACCCGCAGCCGCCGCTGGCGCATTGAAGCCGCGCTTTCTTCTATCCTGCGCGAACGCCGCATCGCCACGCTCGATGAACTCATCACGACGCTCGTCATGGGCCGAGATCCCGCGCTGACCGCGGCGGTGGTTGAAGCGCTGCTCAACAACGAAACCTATTTCTTTCGCGACCGTAACCCGTTCGAGCTTCTTGAAAACGAGGCGCTGCCGATGCTTGCCGAGCACCGCAAGGCAAGTCGCCGCATCCGCATCTGGTCGGCGGGCTGTTCGACCGGTCAGGAAGCCTATTCGCTGGCGATGTTGTTCGCCAACGATCCCGAGAAATGGCGGGGCTGGACGATCGACATCCTCGCCACCGACGTCTCGAATTCGGTGATCGAGCGTGCGCGTCGAGGGGTTTATACCCAGTTCGAAGTGCAGCGCGGCCTTGGTGTCCAGGAAATGCTGCGCTGGTTCGAGGAATGCGACGATGGCTGGCGCACCGCCGCCGCCCTCCGCCGACAGGTGCGCTTCCAGGTCCACAACGTCCTCGACACTCCGCCGGTGTCGGGTCAGTTCGACATCATCTTGTGCCGCAACGTCCTGCTTTACCTGTGTGCCGAGAAACGCGCGTTGGCGTTCGACCGGCTGTCGTCAGCGATGGCGCCCGACGCCTGGCTCATGCTCGGCGCCGGCGAAACCGTCATCGGCCAGACCGAGCGCCTGACCGCCGATACCGAGCGGCGCGGGCTCTACAAGCTCGCCAGCGTCGCCGTCCCGCCAGTGCTGCCGGCGCTGCGGGCTGCTGCCTGCGGGGGTTGACCGGCGGCGCGACCGTGCGCCAAGCCATGCGAATGGAGATGATCGACACGCCTTCGCCGAATTTCGACGAGCGTTCGCTGCCGGTGTCGATGATCGTTCTGCACTACACCGGCATGCCCGATGCCGCCTCCGCGATACAGCGACTGACCTCGCCCGAAGCCAAGGTCTCGTGCCACTACCTCATCGCCGAGGACGGCCAGGTCATCCGAATGGTGCCCGAAGAAAAGCGCGCGTGGCACGCCGGGGCGAGTTCGTGGCGCGGGGTCACCGACGTCAATTCGGCCAGCGTCGGGATCGAGATCGTCAACCCCGGCCATGAGTTCGGTTATCGTTCTTTTCCGGACGAGCAGGTCGCCGCACTGATTCCGTTGGTCTCGGCGATCAAGGACCGACATGGCGTTGGCCGTGGCAATATCGTCGGCCATTCCGACATCGCTCCGGCCCGCAAGACCGACCCCGGCGAACTGTTTCCGTGGGAAGCGCTCGCCCGCCGCCGCCTCGCCTTGCCGAGCCCGACGCGCGACCTGATGGACCCTTTTTGGACCGACGCCGGCTTCATCCTTGCGCTTGAGCGGTTCGGCTATGACGTCACCGAGCAAAAGAAGGCGGTGATTGCCTTCCAGCGCCGCTTCCGCTCCGACCAGATCGACGGCATCATCGACGGCGAATGCCGCGCGAAATTGCTCTCGCTCTTGCTGCCAAGGCCGCAGTAGCGCATATCTGCCGCGCCAGGCGGCCGGGCGACCGCGGCTCCCTCACGGGAGGCGAGGAAAGTCCGGGCTCCACGGAACAACGGTGCCGGGTAACGTCCGGCGGATCTTCGCAAGAAGGTTCAGGGAAAGTGCCACAGAAAACATACCGCCGGTCTTAGGGTCGGTAAGGTCGAAACGGTGCGGCAAGAGCGCACCGCGGCTTCGGCAACGCGGCCGGCACGGCAAACCCCACCGGGTGCAAGACCGAATAGGGGTGGCACATGAGCCGGTTCCGGCTCGTCACCCGGGTTGGTCGCTTGAGCGGCGGAGCAATCCGTCGCCTAGAGGAATGGTCGCCCAGGTACCGCAAGGTGCTGGACAGAACCCGGCTTACAGGCCGCCTGGCAATATTTTCCGTCATTGCGAGCGGAGCGAAGCAACCCAGTTCGTCGTTTTGGATTGCTTCGTCGCGACGCTCCTCGCAATGACGATTTCAGGAGTGACATGGCAAAGGCGACGCGATCCGATAATTGGGGCTTTCCCCGCTGGAGCAGCTACGGTGCCAAGGGCACCGCCGCGGCGCGGATCCGGCTGTGCGATCGCGAAGGCTGCAACGCGGCCGGTGACCGCCCCGCCCCCAAGGCGCCAAACCGTCCCGATCGCTGGTATTTCTGCGAGCCCCACGCTGCGGAATATAACAAGAACTGGAACTACTTCGCCGGGCTCAGCGCCGAAGAGGCGGCGCGCCAGGCGGCGGAGGCCGAGGATGGCCCCGCCTATCGCGCCTCGGCGCACTACCAGTGGGCAGGGCCGGGTGATGGCACGCGCAGTCGCGACGAGATGCGCGCGCTCGACGTCCTCGACCTTCCACCCGACGCCGATGCGGCGGCGGTCAAGGCCGCCTATCGCCGCATGGCCAAGGAAAACCATCCCGACGTCAATGCCGACGACAAACAGGCAGCCACGCGCTTCCAGCAAATTCAGGCGTCGTACGACGTGCTGCGCAAGGCCGACGAGCGTCGCGTCGCTGTCGCTTCGGCGACGATCTAGAGCCGGATCGTTCGCGGTGGGAGCGCATCGCGCTTCCGCCGAAAGCGTGAAACAGGCTTCATCAAAATCTAGGTCGCCATGAAGGTCAGCGCGGCGCGCGCGATCGGGTCGTCGCGGTCGCCGACGTGCGCGACCCCCTCGACGAACGACACCGAGCGAGTGATCTTGATGCAACGGCATCGCGCGAACACCGTCTCGTGCTTTCTTGCTGGCCGCAGATAGTCGATCCGCAGGTCGAGCGTCACGACCGGACGAAACTCGCCCTGCTTGACCCACACTGATATTCCGGCGGCAAGATCGATCAGGCTGACAATCGCTCCGCTCGCCAGCAAGCCGGTTTCGGGCACCCCGACCAGCTCCTCGCGCCACGGCAGCGCGGCTTCGAACCAGTCCTCGCCGTGACCGACATAGTCGAAGCCGAGCGCACCGCTGTGGCCATAACGGCCGATCATGGCCGAAAACCGCCGCGCATCGAACGCACCGCCATTGATTTGCGCATCATCCTCGGCGCTGACCGGCCGCTCGTCGCTCATGCCAGCCGCTCGGCGGTGTCGCGCACTAGCGTGATCATGTTAGGCAATCCCTGGGTCCGGTTCGAGCTCAGCTCGCGGGCCAGTTCGAACGGTGCCAGCTGCCCCGCGATGTCCGCCGCTGCGACCTCGGCCGCCGGCCGGTCCTGCACCGCCGCCAGCACCAGCGCAACAATACCCTTGGTAATTGCGGCATTGCTATCGGCGAGAAAATGCAGTCGGCCATCATCGGTCCGCGTCGGGTAAACCCATACCGAGGCCGAACAACCGCGCACTTTTGTGGCCTCGGTCTTGAGCGCGTCGGGCATCGGCTCGAGCAACCGGCCAAGCTCGATCAGCAGTCGATAACGATCCTCGCTCTCGAGCAGGGCATAATCATCGGCAATATCGGCCAAGGGGGGCAGGGAGGTCACGCTCCCGCGCCTACCGGTCGCCTAGCGGTCGCGCAATTGGTCGATTTCGCGCGCGAGGCTGTTTTCCTTCTCGACTGCGATTCGTTCGAGCACCTGAATGCGTTGCTTGAGCTGCGTGACCTCATCGCGCAGGCGGCGAGTCTCGCCCTCGTCCTCCGCGCGGGGCGTGACGTCGAGTATCTCCGGACCGCGATGGCGAAAGCGCGCCCTCGACTGCATGATTCGTCCGACCACCACGATCGCCACGATGAGCACGACCATTTCGAACGGGTTCATCGCGTCGTCTCCTGTCCGGTCAGCCGCGGCGCGCGAAGCGCCTCGATTTGAGCAGCGGTCTCGACACCGCGATCGGTCGCAAGCTGTTCGAGTACGCGCACACGCTGTTCGAGTTGGGCGTTGCTGGTTGCATATTGCGCGGCCTTCTCTGCGGTTTGGCCTGCCTGCAGTTCGAGCTGCTTTTCGCGCAATGAGAAAAAACGCCTGGCCAAGTAGATCAGGAGCAGTGTCGGTAGGAGCACGACGATCAGCAGTCCCATTACGTCGCCCGGGCTCATTGGACCTTTTCCTTGGTCGAGTGGCCGAGCGCGGCGATGCTTTCGGCGGTCTCATAGCCCTTGTCAGTGACGATCCGCTCAAGCACCGCGACGCGCTCGGCGAGGCGCTGTTTTTCGGCGCGCTGTTCGTCGGCGTCGGCGACTGCCGATCTGGCGGTCACTTCGAGCTTCTTTTTTTGAAGGCCGATCCAGCCCCAGCCGAGGCCCGACACGATCGCCGCGATCGGCACGAGTGGTCCAAGATCCATATGATGTTTCCCCTAGTGAACGCGTCTATCGCAGCTGTTCGATTTCCTGGGCCAAGCTGCGATTTTCGGTCGTGACATGATATTCGATGTCGGCGAGCCGCCGGTCGATGTCGCGCATCCGGCTGCGGATCTCGCGCGCGCTCTGTGCCGGACTGGCGCGAACGCCCTGCCAGAACTGGCGCTCGTCGTTGCTCTCGGCGGCGATCTCGCGCGGCTCGTCGCTGGCAATCCAGCCGGCGATGAAATATACCGGGATCAGCGCGCCCGCGCCGATAAAGATCGACAGTACCAGGCCGATTCGGACCAGGTTGACGTCGAGCCCGGTGTAATTGGCGATTCCGGCGCACACTCCCATGATCTTCTTGTGGCGCTTGTCGAGGTAGAAGCGGGTCCGGCTCGGCGGCTGCGGCACGGCGCTACTTCCCTTCATTCAGCAGGCGCTGGCGCGCACTGGTTTCAGGCAGGATATTCTGCCGCCAGTTGGGGTTCTCGGCGGTCATGATCCGTTCGATCGAGCCCAGGCGATCATCGAGTCGCCGCGCCGCATCGTACAGCTCGTCGAGCAATTTCTCGTCGCCGCCGGTCAGCCGCGCCGCGGTCTTCCACTTCGTGATGTAGTGAAACACCAGCCACGGCAGTCCGATAAACAGGATTCCGCAAACGATCGCGGGTACTAAAACATCTTCCACTTAAACCCCCTTGGACTTCAGCGCGGCCTTCATGGCCTGCAATTCGGCATCGACGCTGTCGCTCGCGCGCAGGTCGGAGATTTCTTCTTCCAGGCTCTTCGGCCCGGTCATGCCGAGCGCGTCGGCGCGCCCTTCGGCAAAGTCGGCGCGTCGCTCCATGATCTCGAACCGCGAAAAGGCGTCCTCGGTGCGATTTCCGTGCAGCACTTCGCTCGTCCGGGCCCGCGTCACCGCGCTCTCGATCCTGCTGGCGATCGCGTTCTGCCGTGCCCGCGCCTCGCGCAGCTTGCCCTGAAGCTTGGCGATGTCAGCCTCATAGCCCTTGAGTGTCTGTTCGATTACCGAGATCTCCGCGCGTAGCCCTTCGGCCATGTCGGCCGCCTTCTGGCGCTCGCCGAGCGCGGCGCGGGCCAGATCCTCGCGGTCCTTCGACAGCGCCAGCTCGGCCTTCTCGGTCCAGCTACCCTGCAATTCGTCGAGCCGGTTGATCGCGCGGCGCATTTCCTTGCTGTCGGCGATGGAGCGCGCCGCCGAGGCGCGGACCTCGACCAAGGTTTCCTCCATCTCGAGGATGATCATCCGGATCATCCGCGCGGGATCTTCCGCGCGGTCAAGCAGCTCGGTCATATTGGCTGCGACGATGTCCCGCGTACGGGAAAAAATGCCCATTCAGCACTCCGTTCAAAATTCAGGCGCCTGTCGCCATTTTCTATGCAGAGAGCGTGCCAATATCGAGAAAGCCCCGAAAATGTCTACAACACCAATTTTTTCGACGAACGGCGGTGCGAAGCATCTTGCCAGAACGTGGGATTTGCCACCAACTCTTGGTCATGGAACGGACAACCCAATTTGTCGGGCAAAGCCTGGCCTTCCTCGACTCGGTCGAACGCGCCAGCCGCGCCGCGCCACTTAACCGGCCCGTCCTCGTCATCGGCGAGCGCGGCACCGGCAAGGAACTGATCGCCGAGCGCCTCCACCACCTGTCGGGCCGCTGGGCCGGTCCACTGATCACGATGAACTGCGCCGCGCTGCCTGAGACACTGATCGAGGCCGAGCTGTTCGGCCATGAAGCCGGCAGCTTCACCGGCGCCGCCAAGACCAGGCATGGCCGCTTCGAAGAGGCCGACGGCGGCACCCTGTTCCTCGACGAGCTGGCGAGCCTGTCGTCGCCGGCGCAGGACCGTCTCCTGCGCGCGGTCGAATATGGCGAGGTCACCCGCATCGGCGCGTCGAAGCCGATCCGCGTCGACGTCCGCATCGTCGCCGCGACCAACGAGCATCTGCCCCGCCTGGTCGATGAGGGCCGCTTCCGCGCCGACCTGCTCGATCGGCTGTCGTTCGAGGTCGTCACCTTGCCCCCGCTGCGCGTCCGCAACGGCGACGTGCCGATCCTCGCCGACCATTTCGCGCGGCGCATGGCGGCTGAGCTCGAATGGCCGCAATGGCCCGGCTTCACGTCGCGCGCGCAGGCCGAGCTCGAAGCCTATCAATGGCCCGGCAATGTCCGCGAATTGCGTAACGTGGTGGAACGCGCGGTCTATCGCTCCGAAGATCCCGAGCGGCAGGTCGACGTCATCCAGTTCGATCCGTTCCACTCGCCGTGGGCTCCGGCCGACAGCGCCAGTGCAGCGCCGCACGAGAACCCAGAGCATCCGACCGCCGCTCCGCGTGCCGTCGAACCTGCGACTGCCACCCCGCCGTCAGCCACGACCGGCGATCTGCGCAGCGCGGTCAACGCTTACGAACGCGCGCTTCTGGAGGACGCCCTGTCGCGTAACCGCTTCAATCAGCGCGCCACCGCCACCGCGCTTGGCCTCAGCTACGACCAGCTGCGCCACGCGATGAAGCGTCACAAGCTCCACGAAGGCGAGGCCGCCGCCTGACGCGAACGGCCCCGCTAACGGCCCCGTGATCGGTAAAGGTTCGGCCTACGCCGGCAAGGTCTGGTAGGTCGTCATCGCATAGAGCATCGGGATCGACAGCAAAGTGTTGACCCGGCTGGTCAGCATCGCGGTCTTAGCCGATTTCGCCTTCGACGCATCGTCAGCCTCGACCAGTCCGAGCGCACGCTTCTGGTTCGGCCAGATAATGAACCATACGTTGAACGCCATGATCAGCCCGAGCCACATCCCCGTGCCGATCAAGCGGAACCCCGGCTTGAACCCGAACGCCTCGTGGAAATAGCCGTTGAACCATGCCAGCAGCAGCCCGGCGAACACGGTGAACGCCGCGCCCCAGCGGAAGTAGAACAGCGCCTGCGGGGCGATATATTTCGACACGCCCGGCTTGAGCTCGGCCGGGATGGTCGGCATCGTCGGGATCTGCACGAAGTTGAAATAGTAG
>JBKJMA010000023.1:0-5157 GCA_046596505.1 Sphingomicrobium sp. | reverse complement strand
CCAGAAACAGGTGGTCGCGGCGCTGGTGATGGTGATCCCGCGCTCTTGCTCCTGCTCCATCCAGTCCATCGTCGCGGTGCCTTCATGCACTTCGCCGATCTTGTAGGACTTGCCGGTGTAATAGAGGATGCGCTCGGTCGTCGTCGTCTTGCCGGCGTCGATGTGCGCCATGATGCCGATGTTGCGATAACGGTCGAGCGGATGGCTGCGGGCCATGTCGGTTTCCTTGAGCAGGTGGGAAGCCGGACGGTCCGGCTCCCCGATATATAGGTGCGAAGACTACCAGCGCCAGATTTCTACCAGCGGTAATGACTGAAGGCGCGGTTGGCTTCGGCCATGCGGTGGGTGTCTTCGCGCTTCTTGACCGCGTTGCCGCGGTTCGAGGCGGCATCCATCAGTTCGCCCGACAACCGCGCGGCCATCGTCTTCTCCGACCGGGCGCGCGCCGCCGTTATCAGCCAGCGGATCGCCAGAGCCTGGGCACGCTCGACGCGGACGTCGACCGGGACCTGGTAGGTGGCACCGCCGACGCGGCGGCTGCGGACCTCGATGCCCGGCTTCACATTGTTGAGCGCGTCGTGGAACACGCCGATCGGCTCGCGCTTCATGCGCGCCTCGACGCTTTCGAGCGCACCATAGACGATGTTCTCGGCGACCGACTTTTTGCCGTCGAGCATGATCGAATTCATGAACTTCGACAGGATATGATCACCGAAACGGGGATCGGGCAGGATTTCGCGCTTTTCTGGACGACGACGACGGGACATATATTATTCCTTCAGACGATGCGGCGCGCCCGCTCATGGCGGCGCGGCCTGGCAACCAGCTTTTGGTCGAGCTTATTTCGGGCGTTTGGCGCCGTACTTCGAACGCGACTGGCGACGATCCTTGACACCCTGGGTGTCGAGCACGCCGCGCAGCACGTGATAGCGCACGCCGGGAAGATCGCGCACACGCCCGCCACGGATCAGCACGACGCTGTGCTCCTGCAGGTTGTGGCCTTCGCCGGGGATGTAGCTGATCACTTCGCGCTGGTTGGTAAGGCGCACCTTGGCGACCTTGCGCAGAGCTGAGTTCGGCTTCTTCGGGGTCGTCGTATAGACCCGGGTGCAGACGCCGCGCTTTTGCGGGTTCTGCTCCATCGCAGGGACCTTCGACTTGGCCTTCTGCGGTTCGCGACCCTTGCGGATCAGCTGGTTGATCGTTGGCATGAAGCCCTTCACCTTTCTATGCCGGACAAAGCCTTCGCTGGCCGCCGACGGTTACTGTTACCCAACACGAATAAGCGATGCCGGGGCGGCCCCACCTTAAAAGGCGGCCACCCAGCCATCGCAACGTCGAGCAATGTTCAGCTCTTGCCCGGCGAGGCGGCGACAGAATCGCGAGCCTTGCGGACGAGGGGGCCTTAGCGGCCGAGGTGCGAAGGGTCAACGGGGTGCGACAACTGCCTAATGCCCCCCGATCGTCATCTGCCAAGCGTCGGAAGCCCTTCCACCGTCCCCGCTCCACGCTGCGGGCGGACATATAGGCGCTTGACCAGCGGCCACTGGGTGCGCGCTTCAGCCTCGATCGCGGCGATGATGTCCTCGACCTCGCGGGCCGAAATCCCGTCATCAAAATCAACCGACATCATCGCCGTGATCTGGTCGGGCGAACTGTGCACGGTCAACACTTCGCCGACCCCGGTGATCCCGGCGCGCCCCACGGCGAGTCCGCGCAGCCCCTCGACCGTCTCGCGGTCGGCGCTTTCGCCGATCAGCAACTGCTTCGATTCGACCGCCAAGACCCAGGCGGTGAAACCGAGAATCGCGCCGATGATGATCGACGCCGTTCCATCGAACCGCGGGTCGCCGGTGAACCCGCTAAGCGCAAGCCCTACCGCGGCGACGATGATCCCGAACATCGCCGCGCCATTCTCGAGCAAGACGATGAACGTCGGCGGGTCCTTCGACCGCTTGACCGCCTCGAACCAGCCGAGCCGCCCCTTCGCCGCGCGGAACTCCTTGAACGCCGAAAAGGTGGATCCGCCTTCGAGCACGAAGGCGATCAACAATACGATGTATGCAACCATCGGCGATACTGCCGGTTCGGGATTGCTGATATGGAGGATGCCTTCGTAGATCGACACGCCCGCGCCGAGTGCGAACACCATCACCGCGACGACGAAACTCCAGAAATACAGCTCGCGGCCATAGCCGAACGGGTGGGTCGCGTCGGGCACCCGGCGGGACGCCTTGCGCCCCCACAGCAGGAGCAGTTGATTGATGCTGTCGACGAGGCTGTGAACGCCCTCGGTCAACATCGCCGACGAGCCGGTGAACGCCGCCGCGACGAACTTCGCCACGGCAATGCCGAGGTTCGCGGCTAGCGCGATCCACAACGTCCGGTTGTTATGGCGCACTGTACTCATTGCGGGAGGGAGTTTTTGCCAAGCGGTCGCGTTCCATTCATGGCGCAGGAACGGTGCGCGCGACGAGCTTGCCGCCCTTCACCACCGCGTCGACATGTTCGAGTAGCCGCACATTCTGGAGCGGATCGCCCTTGACCGCGACCATGTCGCCGAACCGGCCGGGCACGATCTGGCCGACGTCTGCGGCCTGACCAAGCGCCTGCCCGGCACTGATCGTCGCCGCGCGAATCGCCTCGATCGGGGTCATCCCCCACTCAACCATCTTGGCGAACTGGCGCGCATTCTGCCCGTGCGGATAAATGCCCGCGTCGGTCCCGAACAGCATCGGCACCCCCGCCCGCACCGCGCGCTGGAATGTCTGCCGCTGCTTGAGGCCGATCATCTTTTCCTTATCGAGGCTTTCCTGCTCGGTGCCGTTCGAGGTGCCGGTCGCGAGGATATAATCGTCGTTGTAGATATCCATGTCGAACCAGGTGTGGTGTGCCTTGGCGAGCTGGATCGTCGCATCGCTCGCCAGGCTGGCATGTTCGATCGTGTCGATACCGGCGAGGATCGCATCGCGAATCCCCTCGTCGCCATGCGCGTGCGCGGCGACCTTCAGGTGGAGCATATGGGCCTCGTCGGTGATCGCCTTCATCTCCTCGAGGCTGAGCTGCTGGCCGCCCACACTGTCGCCCAGGCTAAACACTCCTCCGGTCGCGCAAATCTTGATGACCTTGGCGCCATATTTGTGGAGCCAGCGAACTTTCGCGCGCGCCTCGGCGGGGCTGTCGACCACGCTGACCTGCTTCTTGTCATACGACGGCGGCAGCGCGTTATCGTCGCAGTGCCCGCCGGTGGCACCGATCGCATAAGTCGCCGGGACGATCCGTGGGCCCGCGATCCAGCCGCCGTCGATTGCTTGCTCGAGCGCGACATCGTCGAAGTTGGCCGAGCCGACGTTGCGCACCGTGGTGAACCCCGCGTCGAGCGTCTTGCCGGCATTGGCAACGCCGACCGCCGTCCAGAAATTGTCGGTATACTGGAGCCCGCGATAGCCCCCGATCTCGGCCAGGCTCGAGAGGTGGACGTGCATGTCGATCAATCCCGGGACGAGCGTCTCGCCGGGGAGGTCGATATGCTTGATTGCGTCGGAAAAGCGCACCGTGCGGGCATCGGCGATGCCGGTGATGCGGCCGTCGTCGCCAACGAAGATCGCCGGATGTTCGACATAGCGCCCGGTCGCGACGTCGAGGTAGCGGTCGGCGGTGACGACGCTGGCGGCGTGAGCGACAGCGATGGGAGCGGCGGCGAACAGGGCGGCGATCAGGAAACGGCGCATGGATACTCCTTGGCAGGGCGGAGCTCGCAGCAGACCAGCCGCAAGCGATAAAGTCGGATCAGATGTGGATCGCCTTCCCATAGGCCGCCAGCACGCTCTCGTGCATCATTTCGCTGACAGTCGGGTGCGGGAAGACGGTCTGCATGAAGTCAGTCTCGACCAGCTCGGCGGTCTTGCCGATGGTATAGCCCTGGATCAGTTCGGTCACTTCGGCGCCGATCATGTGCGCGCCGAGCAGCTCGCCCGTCCTGGCGTCGAACACGGTCTTGACGAACCCCTCGACCTCGCCGAGCGCGATCGCCTTGCCATTACCGATTGCCGGGAACTTCCCGACGCGGACTTCGTGTCCCGCCTCTTTCGCCTTGGCTTCGGTCAGCCCGACGCTGGCGATCTGCGGGTGGCAATAGGTGCAGCCGGGAATGTTGCGCTTGTCCATCGCATGCGGGTGGACCTCAGTATTGCCGAGCGCTTGTGCGATTGCTTCGGCGGCGATGACTCCCTCGTGGCTCGCCTTGTGCGCCAGCCAGGGCGGCGCGGTGATGTCGCCGATCGCCCAGATGCCGGGGACGTTGGTACGGCACATCGGGTCGGTCTTGAGGAAGCCACGATCGGTGGTGATGCCGAGCGCTTCCAGCCCGATATTTTCGGTGTTGGGGACGATCCCGACGGCGACGATGCAATGGCTGAAGCGCTGTTCGGCGGACTTGCCATCGGCGGCCTTGATCTTGGCGGACACGCCCTTGGCGTCGCTATTGAGGCTTTCGACGCCGGCGCCGGTGAGGATCTTCATGCCCTGCTTGGTCAGGGACTTGGCGAGCGCGTCAGACACGTCCTTATCCTCAACGGGAACGATCCGGTCGAGCATTTCGACCACCGTCACCTTGGCACCCATGTCGTTGTAGAAACTGGCGAATTCGATCCCGATTGCGCCCGATCCGATGACCAGCAAGTCGGTCGGCATTTCGGGCGGGGTCATGGCGTGGCGGTAAGTCCAGATGCGCTTTCCATCGGCCTTGGCGAACGGCAGGTCGCGAGCACGGGCGCCGGTGGCGACGATGATATGCTTCGCGGTGAGCTCGGTGGTCTTGCCGTCCTTCGTCACGGTCAGTTTGCCGGCCGCAGTCAGCGCGCCGTCGCCCATATGCACGACGATCTTGTTCTTCTTCATCAGGTGCGTGACGCCCTGATTGAGCTGCTTGGCGACTGCGCGGCTGCGGGCGACGACCTTGGCAAGATCGGCGGTCGGCTTGCCCCCGGCGCTCAGCCCGAACGCGTCGGCATGGTTCATGTGATAGAAGATTTCGGCCGAGCGGAGCAACGCCTTGGTCGGGATACAGCCCCAGTTGAGGCAGATGCCGCCGAGATTCTCGCGCTCGACGATGGCGGTCTTGAGCCCGAGCTGCGCCGCGCGGATCGCGGCGACATA
>JBKJMA010000017.1:0-12670 GCA_046596505.1 Sphingomicrobium sp. | reverse complement strand
CGGAAAACTCAGCCGCCGCCAAGTGTATTTTTCGCAAGATTTGAGGATCGACATTTTCGTCTGACGCTCTCAAAGGATCGTACAAGTAAGCTTTCGTCCGTGCGACGGTCACACAGTTTGAACAAACGGGCGAGCGCGCGGCCTGAGCCGTTCGTGAAATGAAGATGTGTCCCGGCGCGGTCTCCCTTTCCGTGCGAGATCGCGACCGGCTCCGCTCCGGCTTCCTTCAGGGCTTCGCAAATCAAAGATACAGCAGCGTCTCGGAAGAAAACGCCGCGTCGACCGACCCTCGAGGGTTTCAAAGCCAGCTCGAGCGTTTCCGCGGTCCGCCCAATCTTGAGCACCTCTCGGGCCATAGAGTCGAATGCGACTGGTTCCCCCAGCGCGGCCGGGTCCGCGGTGGCGTGATTGTAGAGCTCGCGGAAAGAGGCGCCGATCGTCGTGTCGATCTGAGCTAGCGCATCTCCAAGCTCACGCGCCGCCTTTGCGGCGCGTGAGAGTTGCCGGCGACAGGCGATGACATCCATCTTCAGCCGTTCTTGAACTTGTGGGCCAAGACACCAACTCGCGATTAGCGCGAAATCAAGCGCTAGCCTGTCCTGCCGGCCTTTCTCCAATCCCAGAGCTGTCGCGATGGCGGCCACATTGGCAAGAGTGACCTGCGCATCGACCAGCCTCTCCTCGCGTGCGGCCTCGAGACGTAGGAAATAGCGCGGATCTTCGCGAAGCGCAGAGAGCGTAACCACAGCGGGCTCGAAGTTTTCCCACGGCCACGGAGATGGCAAAGCTGGACCTTTATGTTTGCTTTTCATCGCCTTGCGCTCACGATTTCTGTCAGCCGGGCCTAAATGACCTGTTTTACGCACTACTTTCCCACTGTTATGCGAAAGCGAGCCGAGAGACCAGTTCGCCACCGACTGCGTCCCGCGCCATCGCTTCAGAATTCGTCGATCTGGCGATGCTCGATCCCGGCGCTGGGACGCGCGCGATCGACCGCCTTGCCAGGCCCGGCCCGTTCGATCGCAAGGTTCGCGCCGGCGTCAGCGGCGGCCTTCGTTGGCCTGCTAGACCACCGCCTCTGAATCGAGCGAATAGCCCGCGCTGCGGACGGTGCGGACGAGGTCGGACCCGCCGTGCTCGCCAAGCGCCATTCGCAGCCGGCGGATGTGCACGTCGACCGTGCGCAATTCGATGTCCTCGCTGTGCGGCCAGACGGTTTCGAGCAATTGCTGGCGCGAGAATACCCGGCCGGGGTTCTCGAGGAAATGGCGCAGCAGGCGATATTCGGTCGGGCCGAGGCTGATCGACTGGCCGTCGCGGCGCACGCGGTGCGCGGCGAGGTCCATTTCGAGCCCGGCATAATCGAGCATTTCGGCGGCCAGCGCCGGGCGCACGCGGCGCAGCACCGCGCCGGCGCGCACCACCAGTTCCTTCGGGCTGAACGGCTTGGTGACATAATCGTCGGCGCCGGTCTCGAGCCCGCGCAGGCGATCATCCTCCTCGCCGCGCGCGGTCAGCATGATGATCGGCAGGTTGGCGGTGGCGGGCTTGCGGCGCAGGCGGCGGCACAGCTCGATCCCGCTGATCCCCTCGATCATCCAGTCGAGCACGACCAGGTCGGGGCGGATCTCGTCGACCAGGATCAGCGCCTCCTCGCCGCTGGGAGTCGAGGTGACGGTGTAGCCGGCGCGGGTGAAGTGGAACTTCACTAGGTCGGCGATGGCGCGATCGTCCTCGACCAGGAGGAGCCGCTTGGTCCCGGTGCGCATGCTAGTCCGTAACGCTTCCGCCACGGGTGCGCTCTGCCAAGTGTTGGCCGGTTGCGGCATAATAGACCATCTCCGCGATGTTGGTGGCATGGTCGCCAACGCGCTCGATATTCTTGGCGACAAATAACAGATGCGCCGACTGCGAAATATTGTGCGGATTTTCCATCATGAACGTCAGCAGCGTGCGAAAGATGGAATTGTAGAAATCGTCGACCGCGTGATCGCGCTCGCACACCCGCACCGCCGCATCGGCATCACGCTCGACGAACGCAGTCAGTACGTCGTGGACCATTTCGGTCGCGATCCGCGCCATCTCCGGCAGCAGCGACAAGGGTTCGACCGCGGCCGAATTCTCGAGCAGGGGAACGCGCTTGGCGATGTTTTTGGCATAGTCGCCGATCCGTTCGACGACGCTCGAAATCTTCAACGCCGCGACGACATCGCGCAGGTCGCCGGCCATCGGTGCGCGAAGCGCGAGGATCTGGATTGCACGGCGTTCTGTCTCGACCTCGAGCGCGTCGAGCTTCTTGTCATTCTCGACGATGCGCAGTGCGCCCTCGAGGTCACGCTGAACAAGGCAGCGCATCGATTCGCGAATGGCATGCTCGGCGAGCCCGCCCATCTGCGAAATGAGTGCGCGCAGGCGATCGAGATCCTCGTCGAAGGCCTTGAGCGTATGTCCGGCGGTGGTGGGCATGTCTTTCCTCCGACTCAGCCGTAGCGGCCGGTGATATAATCCTGGGTGCGTGTCTCGCGCGGGTTGGTGAAGAGGTCCTTGGTCTTCCCGTATTCGACCATTTCGCCAAGGTGGAAGAAGGCGGTGCGTTGCGACACGCGCGCCGCCTGCTGCATGTTGTGAGTGACGATCGCGATGGCGTAGCGGCCGCGCAATTCGTGGATCAGTTCCTCGATCTTGGCGGTCGCGATCGGGTCCAGGGCCGAGCACGGCTCGTCCATCAGGATCACTTCGGGATCGACCGCAATGGCGCGGGCAATGCACAGCCGCTGCTGCTGGCCGCCCGACAGCGCGGTGCCGCTTTCCTGCAGGCGATCCTTGACCTCGTCCCACAGCCCGGCGCGGCGCAGGCTCTTTTCGACCATCGCGTCGAGCTCGGACTTGCCGCTGGCGAGACCGTGGATGCGCGGGCCGTAGGCGACATTCTCGTAGATCGACTTGGGGAAGGGATTGGGCTTCTGGAACACCATGCCGACCCGGGCGCGCAGCTGGACGACGTCCATCGCGGCGCCGTTGATGTCCTCGCCGTCGAGGCTGATCTTGCCGGTCACCCTGGCCGTCGGGATGGTGTCGTTCATCCGGTTGAGGCAGCGCAGCAAGGTCGACTTGCCGCAGCCCGAGGGGCCGATGAACGCGGTGACGCGATCCTCGTGGATGTCGATTGAGACGCCCTTCAGCGCTTCCTTGTCGCCATAGAAGACTCGAACGTCATGCGCCTGCATCTTGGGCATCTTGTCAGTGACGGGCTCGAGTCCGGTGTCGTCCGCGACCTTGATGACCGGCGCGGACGGCGACGCCGGGGGCCGGACTTCGACTTCGCCGGTTGGCTCGGCCGGCTCGTCGCCGCCCATCACCGAGCGCTGGTTGGCGGCGGCCTCGGCGGCGATCGCGGTCGAGGTGGTCGGCACCAAGCTGGTGGCAGAGATCGGGGTCTGTTGTTTCATCATGGTTCTACCAGCGTCGCTCGAAGCGGTTGCGGAGATAAATGGCGAGCCCGTTCATGACGAGCATGAAGACGAGCAGGACGATGATCGCGGCGCTGGTCTTCTCGACGAACGAGCGATCGACCTCGTCCGACCACAGGAAGATCTGTACCGGCAGCACTGTCGCCGGATCGGTGATCCCGCCCGGCGGCGAGGCGATGAACGCGCGCATACCGATCATCAGCAGCGGCGCGGTCTCGCCCAGCGCGCGCGCCATGCCGATGATCGCGCCGGTCAGGATTCCGGGCAGCGCGAGCGGCAGGACATGGTGGAACACGACCTGCATCTTCGACGCGCCGATGCCCAGCGCGGCGTCACGGATCGACGGCGGGACCGACTGGATCGCGTTGCGTCCGGCGATGACGATCACCGGCATCGTCATCAACGCCAGCGTCAGCCCGCCGACCAGCGAGGCCGAGCGCGGCAGGTTCATCGTATTGAGGAACACCGCGAGCCCGAGCAGCCCGAAGATGATCGACGGCACTGCGGCGAGATTGTTGATCGACACTTCGATGAGGTCGGTCCAGCGGTTCCGGGCCGCGAACTCCTCGAGGTAAAGCGCCGACAGCACGCCGATCGGGAAGGCGAGCCCCATCGTCACGATGATGGTCAGGAAGCTGCCCTTGAGCGCCCCCCATATGCCGACCGCCGACGGATCGGTGCCGTCCGACGAGGTCAGGAAGTCGAAGTTGAAGGTCCGGCGCAGCGCATCCCTGGCGTTGGCCATGGCGACCAGCTTTTCGGCCTCGTCGCCGCCGTCGCCCTTGGCCGCGACATCGACCTTGCCCGACACCGGCAGCCAGATCGTCGCGGCACGGCTGAGCAGCGACGGGTCCTCGATCAGCATCCGGCCGAGCGCGCGGGTGCCGCTTTCGCCGAACATCTCGCCCGCGCCGGGGCCGTAGGTGTTGAGCGCGGCCTGACTGATCGCGGCGTCCAGATCGGCCTGCGCAACAGCCTGCCCGGCATCGGGGCCCTTGAGCGCGGCGGGGTCGAGGATCACGTCGGACTTGGGCAGGTCGAGCTGCAGCCTGGCCTCGGTGTGGCTGAACCCGCCGATCCCCTTCGCCGCCATGGTGAACAGCAGAAAGGCAAGGAACGAGACCGACATGGCGACGGCGATGAAGCCGAGCGCGCGGAAGCGGCGCTCCGACGCATAGCGCTTGGCGACGCGGCGCTGCATCGCGCCGTCGGACCAGCGTGACTGCCCGCTGTTCGCCGCACTGTTGGCGGCGGGGTCGAGGGGCACACTACTCATAAGCTTCACGATAACGCCGCACGACGGTCAGCGCGATGAGGTTGAGGATCAGCGTGATGACGAACAGCAGCAGCCCGAGCGCGAACGCGGCGAGCGTCTTGGCGCTGTCGAATTCCTGGTCGCCGGTCAGCAATTGCACGATCTGCACCGTCACCGTGGTCACCGCGGCGAACGGGTTGGCGGTCATGTTGGCGCTGAGGCCGGCGGCCATGACGACGATCATCGTCTCGCCGATCGCACGGCTGACCGCGAGGAGGACACCGCCGACCACGCCGGGCAGCGCGGCGGGAAGGACGACCCGCTTGATCGTCTCGGACTTGGTCGCGCCGACCGCCAGGCTGCCGTCGCGCATCGCCTGCGGCACCGCGGCGATACTGTCGTCGGCCATCGACGAGACGAACGGGATGATCATGATGCCCATCACCAGCCCCGCCGCCAATGCGCTTTCCGATGAGGCCGAGGTGACCCCGATCGACAGCCCGAAATCGCGCACAATCGGGGCGACCGTCAGCGCGGCAAAATAGCCATAAACCACGGTCGGCACGCCGGCGAGGATCTCGAGGATCGGTTTGAGCCAGGCGCGGACCCGCGGCGCGGCATATTGGGTGAGGTAGATCGCGCTCATCAGGCCAAGCGGAATCGCGACGATCATGGCGATGATCGCGCCGATGAACGCGGTCCCCCAGAACAACGGGACCGAGCCGAATTCGCCCGACGATCCGGCTTGGTCGGGGCGCAGCGCCATCTGCGGGCTCCAGCTCGTCCCGAACAGGAATTCGGTCGGACTGACCATCCCGAAGAAGCGCAGGCTCTCGAACAATAGCGACAGGACAATCCCGAGCGTGGTCAGAATGGCGACGGTCGATGCCGCCATCAACAGCAGCATGACCCACCGCTCAACCCCCGAGCGCGCCCGGAATTCGAACTTGATGCGGGTTACCGCGAACCCCGCCCCGGCGAGCGCGACGAGCAGCGCGAACGCCCCGCCGATCGCCGCATATTTGCCATTTGCCTCGCGGTAGCGCGGGGCGAGCGCGGTCGATTCGGGATTGAAGCCGGCCTCGATCTTGCCGCGGGCGATGTCCTGCGCCTCACCAAGGATGCTCTCGCGCTGGATGTCGCTGTCGGGCAGCGCGCGGCCTTCGGGCGAGGCAAGCACCGCTTGGTCGACCAGCCGCGACTGGACCGGCGCCCAGGCGGCGATGACCAGCATCGCCGGCAACGCCGCCCACAGGATCGCGTAGAAAGCATGGTAGATCGGCAGGCTGTTGAGCCGCGCGCCCGTGGCCCGCGCCACGCGTAAGGCCGACGCGCGGCGATAGGCGATCGCCCCGGCAACGGCGGCGACGAACAGCACCGCGAGAAGGGCAACGCCCAACGTCATGAGGTGATGCCCGCCGCCATCGGCTTACTTGAGCGCCGATCCGTCGAGCGGGGTCAGCGCGGTCGCCTGCGCGGTCGCGCTGCTCGCGTCGGCGCCGCCGAACGGCACCAGCCCGCGCTTCTCGAGCTGGCCGCCCTTGCCCCACAGCTTCGAATAAGCCGCGACGAACCCCTTGAGCTTCGGCTTGACCGCCAGATGCTCGCCCTTGATGTAAATGTAGAGCTTGCGCGAACCCGGATAGGTGAGGTTCGAGATCGTCTCCTCGGTCGGCGCCACCCCGGCGAGGCTGACGGCCTTCACCTTGTCGGCATTTTCGTCGAGGTAGGAGAAGCCGAGCACGCCGATCGTGTCCTTGTCGACCGACACCTTCTGGACGAGGAGGTTATCATTCTCGCCCGCCTCGATATAGACTCCGTCCTCGCGGACCTTGGTGCAGATGTCCTTCTGCTTCTTCTCGTCGCTGGCCTTGAGCGCCTTCATCGCCGGATCGGTCTCGCAGCCCTTGGTGAGGATGAGGTCGGCGAGGCTGTCGCGGGTGCCGCTGGTCGGCGGCGGACCCATTACCCGGATCTTGCGCTCGGGCAGCGCCGGGTTGACGTCGTGCCATGTCTTGGCGGTGTTCGGCTTGCCGTACGGATTGGCGGCCAGCGCGCCGTAGATGTCCTTGACGGTCAGGTTGAGCGGCGTTGCGCCCTTGTCCTCGATGAAGGTCAGGCCGTCGATGCCGATCGGCACCTCGATGACCGACTTGGCGCCGTTCTTGACGCACGTGTCATATTCGCTTTTCTTGATCTGGCGAGACGCATTCGCAACGTCGGGCTTGTCGCCGCCGACGCCCGCGCAGAACAGCTTCATGCCCGCGCCGGTGCCGGTCGATTCGACGATCACGGTCGTGCCGGGATTGTCGCGCTGGAAGGCTTCGGCGACCGCGGTCGTGAACGGGTAAACGGTCGAACTGCCGACGATCTTGATCTGGCTGGTCGACCCGCCGCCACCGCCCGAGCTGCCGCCGCCGCACGCGGTGAGGAGCAGGATGGCGGGAAAGATGAGGGGGAGTTTGGACATGGTCTTACCCTTTGGACAGCATGGAAAAGATGTTCCCCGAGCAGGCCGAGGCGGCCCACTCTCCCCGTTGTTACCCCGCAGGGCGCTAGCCTGTAACCGCACCGTAAGACAATCGTAAGACGACACCGACCGGTCGGTAAAATTTGGCGCTGCGCCAGGAAGCCCCCGGCACAGCGCCGTTGTGCGGTATTAGAAGTCGACCTGAACGCGCGCGGCGACTGTGTCGATACCATATTTGCGCTTGTCGAGGGGTTCGGTCGAGGTGGGCTTCACAACCGCCGCCTGGGGTCCGCCTTCGATCTCGGCATGCGCATAATTCACCAGGACGCGGAAATAATCCTCCGGAATCCAGATCAGGCTGGCGAGATAACCGGTCTGCTTGCCACCGCGGGTCAGGTTGTTCGACGCGGTCGAGACCCCGGTGACGAAGTTATTGGTGAAGCCCTGCTTGAGCTTGTTGCTGTCAAGATCGAGGTAATCGTAACGCGCATTGATCTGCAGCGCGCCCGAACCGCCCTTGCTAAGCGGCTTGAGCACTTTCGTGCGATCCCACTGGCCGTTCTTGTAGCCACGTTTCTCGCCCGTCAGGAAATAACCGACTTCGCCGTAGGCACTGAAAAAGCTCGGATCGCCCGAGGCCACGAGGAAGGTCGGCGTCGCGAACTGGGCGAGACCAACCGGCAGGCGTTCGCCCCGAGCGTAAGCATTGACCTTCGTATATTGCGCTTCTGCCGCGACGTGGAGTGACTTGAACACACCGGCGAATTCGCCGCCGAAGATCATGTCGCTCTTGGCCGCGAAGTTGCCGGTATCGACGAACCGGAAATCGGTCGTCTGGGCGAACGGGCGCGCGCGGTAGCGGGCAATCTGGTTGGTCGACGGCGCGTTGAGCGAATTCGATGCGGTCGCGCCATTGTTCGACTGGAATTTGCGATACTGGACGTTGGCGCCAAAGTGCAACTGGTTGCCACCCACGATTGGCGAGAAGGTGGCACGACCGGCGGCGATATAGCCGTCGTTGTCGAACCCGGCATCGATCGTGTGCGCGGCGAACAGGCCGGCGTTGAGGCGGAACGTGCCCGGCTTGTTGACGTAGCCAGCCGAAATACCGAGGCGGCGCGTGTTGATGAAGGCATCGTTCATCTGCGATCGCTCGAGGAAGCTGATGAAGCGCGAGCTGGTGATCTGCTCGAGCCCGTCGAAGGACTCATGGTTGCCGACCGTCACGCTGAACGGCTTGCCGGCGGGAGCGTAGGTAATGATCGCGTCGCCAAAGCCGACCACGGAGTTGGCATAGTCCATTTCGAACTTGTAGCCGAAGCCGCCGGGGATCGTTCCTTCGGCACCAAGCCGGATGCGGCGCGCGCGGGTGTTAAAGCCCAGGTTGCGCGTGGGGATGAGGCCACCCGGATTGCCGGTAAAGCCGACGTCATATTGGATCCGGCCCCGCGGTTTGAAGCTCCAGCCGGCGTCCTTGTCCTCGAACAGCGGCGCGCCCTTCCACGACGGGGTCACCTTGACCATCGCCGCCTTGACGTTTTCGAGCTGCGCCTGGAGCGCGTCGACCTGGGCCGAAAGAAGTTCGATCTTGGCCTGCGCGTCGTCGCCCGCGCCAGCCGCGGCGATCGCGGCGTCGGCGGCGGCGTCGGAGGTGTCAGGCATCGCGTCCTGGGTCGCGGCCGGCTGATCGGTGGCGGCAGGCGCCTGCGCGAACGCGGCGGTGCTGAGAGCGAAGGCGCTGCCCGCGAGCAGGGCGCGAATGATGATGGTACGATTCATGTCGAATATTCCCCTTGTCCCGCCTCCTGATGGGAGGCCCGGGACGCGCCGTTGCGGCGCGCCCCTTCCGATTCGTTGATTTACTTGAGCGACTTGAAGTCGAGCGGCGCGAGCGTGCGCGCCGCATTCTGGCTGCGTGCCCGGACGTTGTTCGGCGCAGCGATCATCCCGGCCGCCGAGCGAAGATATCCGTTCGGGCCGAACGCGCTTTCCTTGGTGAACTCGGCCGCATAGGCGCGCATCGCCGGAATGGCATTCACATGCGCGTTCTTGAGGTAGATGTAGAGCGGACGCGCACCCGGATACTGGAAGCTCGAGATCGACTGGTACGTCGGCGCAACGCCATTCACCGACAGGCCCTTGAGGCGGGTGGCATTCTCTTCGAGATAGCTGAAGCCGAACACGCCGATCGTGCCGGGGTTCGACTCGAGCTTCTGGACGATGAGGTTGTCGTTCTCGCCCGCCTCGATGTAGGGGCCGTCGCTGCGGACGCCGGTGCAGATCGCCTTGAAGCGGGGCTCGTCGGCCTTCTTCATCGCGGCCATCGACGGGTTGGCCTCGCACGGCGGGGTCAGGATCAAATCGGCGAGCGCGTCGCGCGTGCCCGAAGTCGTCGGCGGACCATAGACGCGGATCGGAAGCGCCGGCAGCTTCGGGTTGACGTCGCGCCACGTTTTCGCGGTGTTGGGACGCCCGAACGGGGTCTTGGCGATCGCGAGGTAGATGTCGCGCTGGCTGACGTTCGACAGCGGGGTGCCCTTGGCAGTGGCCAAGGTCACGCCGTCGAGCCCGATCTGGATCTCGGTCACCTGGGCGACGCCGTTCGACACGCACAGCTTGGCTTCGGACGCCTTCATCCGGCGCGAGGCATTTTCCACGTCGGGGAAGCGCTCGCCGACGCCGGCGCAGAACAGCTTCATGCCGGCGCCAGTGCCGGTCGATTCGATGATCGGAGTGCCCAGCTTGGCGTTCGCCCGGCCGATCCGCTCGGAAACGATCTTGGCGAAGGGATAGACGGTCGACGAACCGACAGCGCGCATCTGGGTGCGAGCTTCGGCGATCGACGGAATGGAAATCGCCACCGCCGCAGTCGCGGCAAGTGTCATTATAATCTTGGTCATGGCAGTCCCCTGAGCGCACTGTGCGCGTGGTCAGGTCTGCCTAATGCTGTTGGGAGACTGGATCGTGACGGCTAGATTACAGGATTATTACAACGATTCGATTGCGAGTGCAGTTGCACAATGACCACAGCTACGCGTCAAGCGCCTCGACCACCGCGGCGATGAACCGGTCGAGCGCTTCGTCGGCCATCCCGACCACGTTGAACCGTCCGCTGTCGGCCATGTAGATCGCGTGACGCTCGCGCAGGGCGATGACCTGCGGCAGGGTCAGCGGCAGCATCGAGAACATGCCATATTGCCCGCCGATGTACGCCAGACGCGGGTCGGCGGCGGCGATCTTCGCGCGAACCATGTTGATCCGGCCGCGCATTTCGCCAAGCTCGACATGCCAGTCGGCGGCGAGTTCGGCGTCGTCGAGCACGGTCCGCACCACCGCCCCGCCATGATCGGGCGGCATCGACCACATCTCGCGCGCCATCTGCAGGACATGCGCCATCGCCGTCGCGGTCGAGTCCCTGCCGCCCGTCTTGACGAACAGCGCTCCGACGCGGTCGCGATAAACCCCGAAATTCTTGTCGCAGCTTTGCGCCACGATCATTTCGTCGCACGCGTCGAGCAGCCCGTGGAGCCCGGCAGCGTCTTCCTCGAGCCCCTTCGCCAGCCCCTGGTAGGCGAGGTCGACGAACGGCATCAGCCCGCGCGACACGACCACCCGCGTCACCTCGGCCCATTGCGCCGCATCGAGATCGGCGCCGGTCGGGTTGTGGCAGCAGCCGTGGAGCAGCGCGACATCGCCCGGCCGCCCGGCCTCGAGCGCCGCAATCATCTCGTCGAAGCGGATGCGGGTGCTGTCGCGATCGTAATAAGGATAGTTCGACAGTTCGAGCCCGACCCCTTGCGCCATCGGCGGATGGTTCGGCCAGGTCGGGATGCCGAGCAGGACGCGGGCATCGGGGTTGGCCAGCTTGATGAGCTGGAAACCGAGCCGCAGCGCGCCGCAGCCGCCCGGGGTCTGGACCTGGTCGATGCGATCGTCACCGGCATGGCGGCCGAGCACGAACGGGCGCAACGCTTGCGCAAAGCGAATGTCGCCGCGCCCGCCAAGGTAGGATTTGGTGACCTGCGCCGCCCATAATTTCTGTTCGGCGGCCTTGACCGAGCGCGGGATCGGCGTGCCGCCCGCCCCGTCGCGATAGACGCCGACCCCGACGTCGATCTTGTCGGGCCTGGGATCGGCATTGCACAGCGCGATCAGCGCAAGCAGCGAGTCGCTCTGCACAGGCGGCAGGCGGGACAGCGAGGGGGCGATGGTGTCGAGCATGGCGGCGCGTCTAGCCCGAAACGATCGGCTTCGCAAAAACCCGGCTCTTGTCTGCTTCGCTAAAGCCTTGCGCGTCGCAAGAGTTCAGCCAAGGTTCAATCCGCAACTGCCACCCGGGCCCAATATGATCGAGCTGAGCCATTGAACCTGCTGCACTTTTTTGCTGCGCTCCCGATGCTGCTTGGCTTGTCCGAGGCCGAGACGCGCAGCGTTACGAGAATTACCGTCCAGCAGACCACCGTCTGGCGCATCCCGGTGCGGCCGCATTCGCCGGCGCCGCTGATCGAGTGGACCGAGAGCAAGGGCCCCAAATGCCTTGCCGCCGCCGACATCGCCGGCGCCATGCTGTCGGGCCCGGACAGCGTCGATTTCGTCCTGCGCGACCGCCAGCGGGTCCGCGCGATGGTCGACGACGACTGCACCGCGCTCGACTTTTACGACGGTTTCTACGTCCAGCCCAAGGATGAGCGGCTATGCGTCCGGCGCGACGAAATCCGCTCGCGGATGGGTGCCAGCTGCCGCATCGAGAAGTTCCGCAGTCTCACGCCAAGCCTTAAACACTAGGGCGGGACTCCACGGCGGGGCGCGCCTTTCTTGACATTTTGCGTATTTTCATGCCTAGCACCGGCTTCGTTGCTGCACTGCCGCGACTCCCTTCCTGACCGGATACTTCATGCCCTTTGCCGATCTCGGCCTTTCCGACCCCTTGCTGCGCGCCGTCGCCGAAGCCGGCTATGACACGCCGACTCCGATCCAGAAGGGGACGATCCCGCCGGTCCTGATGGGCAAGGACATCATCGGCATCGCCCAGACCGGCACCGGCAAGACCGCGGCGTTCGTGCTGCCGATGATCGACATATTGGGCGAAGGCCGCAGCCGAGCGCGCATGCCGCGCAGCCTCATCCTCGAACCGACGCGCGAACTCGCCGCGCAGGTCGCCGAGAATTTCGAGAAATACGGCAAGTATCACAAGCTTTCGATGGCGCTGCTGATCGGCGGCGTGCAGATGGGCGACCAGGTCAAGGCGCTCGAAAAGGGCGTCGACGTGCTGATCGCCACCCCGGGCCGGCTGATGGACCTCTACGGCCGCGGCAAGATATTGCTGACCGGCTGCAACCTGCTCGTGATCGACGAGGCCGACCGGATGCTCGACATGGGGTTCATTCCCGACATCGAGGAAATCTGCTCGCGGCTGCCCAAGGTGCGCCAGACCTTGCTGTTCTCAGCGACCATGCCGCCGCCGATCAAGAAGCT
>JBKJMA010000269.1:0-6850 GCA_046596505.1 Sphingomicrobium sp. | reverse complement strand
GATCCCGGACAGCGCGATCAGCTTCGAATCGATGATGTTGAGGCGCAGTTCGTAATCGGCCGGGTTGATGTCGGCGACCAGGCCCCACGACAGCCGCGACAGGATTCGCGGAGCAATACCGTCGAGGTCCTGCGGCGCGCGGTCACTGGTGATCACCAGCCGCCGTCCGGCCGAGATGATCTCGTTCATCGTGTGAAAGAATTCTTCCTGGGTCGAATCCTTGCCGGCGATGAACTGGACGTCATCAATCAGCAGGAGGTCGGCCGAACGCAGGCGGCCCTTGAAGCCGATCGTGTCGTTCTCGCGGATCGCGCGGACGAACTCGACCATGAATTTTTCCGCCGACATCGATACCACGCGAGCGGCCGGGCGGGCGCTCAGAAACGCCTGGCCGATGGCGTGCAACAGATGCGTCTTGCCGCGCCCGGTGCCGCCATGGATGAACAGCGGGTTGAACGCGACATTGTCGGCGGTCGCCAGCGTCTTCGCCGCGGCCGCAGCGACTTCGTTGGCCTTGCCGATGATGAACGTCTCGAAGCGATAGCGCGCGTCGAAATTGGGCGCGTTGGGATCGCGCGTCGGCACCGGTTCGGGCGCCGCAGGAATTTCTTCGAGAATCAGCAGCGGCGACGGCTTGGGCGCATCGGCCGCCGCGACGATGCGTACTTCGCGCACCAGCGGAAGCGTCGCGCGCCAGGCGAGATTCAGCCGGTCGCCGAAATGCGAGCGGACCCAGTCCGCCATGAACTGGCTCGGCATGGAGATTGCGAGCTCGCCCGAGTCGGCGTTGAATTCGCCAATCTCAGCCGGCTTCAGCCAACCGTCGTAGGTCCGTGCACCCAAATCACGACGCAACCCGGCGCGAATCGACTCCCACGCAGCGTCGAGCGGAGCAGCTACCGGATCTGTCACGGTGGACGGCCGAACGCTCTCCTCACAACGCTGCACTAATCGAGCCCTCCGAGTCTTTTTTGGCAAAACAGGACCACCACGCCCGACCCGAGTCGCCGCGTTTGGTATGCTGATTCTTTTTTGCCCCCCGGCGCAGATTCGCACCCGGTCGTGTAGTTCTGCGAGTCTGCGCGGCGGCTTTCAAGCGGGTTTTTTCATCGAGATGAAATAAACCCGCTTGACACGAATTTTTCCAATGAAGTTCAGAAAACGGCGGAAAACCAATATTTTACGAAAGATGGTCCAAAGCCGACAAAACGAATCGCCGGATTCATTGACTTATTTCTGAAGCGAAACGGAAACGGGCCGCCGGAGATTATCCGACGACCCGTTGGGATCCCAAAAATGTCCCGGATCGGGTCTAGCCGAGCGCGGAGACCCGCTTGGTCAGGCGCGAGAATTTGCGGCTCGCGGTGTTCTTGTGGATGACGCCGCGGGCGACGCCGCGCATCAATTCGGGCTGGGCCTGCTTGAGCGCGGTCGCGGCCTGGTCCTTGTTGCCTGTCTCGAGCGCGCTTTCGACCG
This sequence comes from Sphingomicrobium sp., assembly GCA_046596505.1. Taxonomy (GTDB): domain Bacteria; phylum Pseudomonadota; class Alphaproteobacteria; order Sphingomonadales; family Sphingomonadaceae; genus Sphingomicrobium. Next base: position 5,374 of record JBKJMA010000269.1, on the reverse strand, counting down.
CCTTGATGAAGGTGCGGATGCGGCTGACGCGCGCGCCATTCACTTCGGCGCGGGCGGCGTTGCGACGGATGCGCTTCTTGGCTTGCGGCGTATTCGCCATCGGATCGACCTCAAACTATGGTTCAATGAAAAGGCGGCGCGGAACCCGGAGGGCCGCGCCGGCGTGTCGATCCCCTACGCAGGCGAGGCGGATTCGTCAACCGTTTGGCGTGACCTAGCGGTGACAGGTCGCTTATCGCTGGCTGGCCGCTTATCTCTGACAGGCCGGGCAGAAGAAGGTCGAACGCCCGCCCTGGACGATTCGCCCGATCTTTCCGCCACACGCGCATGTTTCGCCCTCGCGGCCATAGACGTCGAAATTCTTGGAGAAATAGCCGAGTTCTCCGTCAGGCGCGGCAAAATCACGCAAGGATGACCCGCCCGCCGCGATGGCGTCGATGAGCACCGCCGGGATCGAACTGGCGAGCGCGTCGAGCTTCCTGCGCGAAACCTTCCCCGCCGGCTTGCGCGGATCGATCCCCGCCCGAAACAGCGATTCGCAGACGTAGATGTTGCCGAGCCCGGCGACGATCCGTTGGTCGAGGAGCAGCAGCTTGACCGCCGCGGTCCGGCCCTCGAAGCGTGACTTCAGCCATTTGCCCGTAACCTCGCCACCAAGCGGTTCGGGGCCGATCGCTGCAAACGTAGGCCAAGTCGCGACATCCTCCGTTCGCAGCAGGTCGAGCGAGCCGAATCGTCGCGGGTCGTTGAGCGACAGGCGGTGATCGTCGTCGGTTTCGATCAGCAAATGGTCGTGCTTGCCGATATCTTGCGGGTCGATCCGCCACCGCCCCGACATGCCAAGATGAAAGATCAGCGTGTCGCCGCGATCGGTATCGATCAGGCCATATTTGGCGCGCCGGCCAAGCGCGGTAACCCGCGCGCCGGTCAGCCGCTGGCCGAGATCCTGCGGGATCGCGCGGCGCAAGTCGGCGCGGCGCGGCGTGACCCGGGTTAGCCGCCGCCCCTCGAGCACCTTGCGCAGGCCGCGAACGGTGGTCTCGACTTCGGGCAATTCCGGCATGCGCCCGCTATGGCGAAGCGGTGCGCGGCCCGCTAGAGGCGAACCCCATGAGCGATACAGTGAATTTCGGCGAGCAGCTGGTCAGCCCCGAGGAAAAGACCCGCCGGGTCGGCTCGGTGTTTACCTCGGTCGCGCGCAACTATGACGTGATGAACGACCTCATGTCGGGCGGGATGCACCGGTTGTGGAAGGACCGCTTCGTCGCGAAGGTTAAACCGCGCCCCGGAGAGGCGATTCTGGACATGGCCGGCGGCACGGGCGACATTGCCTTTCGAATGGCGGCGCGCGGGGCGCTGGTCACGGTCAGCGACATCAACGCCGACATGCTCGCCGTCGGCATGGAGCGCGCGAAAAAGCGCGGCATCGACGGCCTCATCTGGCAGCGCGAGAATGCCGAACAATTGAGCTTCGCTGACGCGAGCTTCGATGCTTACACGATTGCATTCGGGATAAGGAACGTCACCGACATTCCCGCGGCGCTGCGCGAGGCTCACCGTGTGCTGCGCTTCGGCGGGCGCTTCTTTTGCCTCGAATTCTCGACCACCGAGTGGCCGGGTTTCGGGGAGCTTTACGACAAATTTGGCGACCGCCTGATCCCCAAGATCGGCAAGGTCGTGGCGAAGGACGAGGACAGTTACCGTTACCTCGTCGAGTCGATCCGCCGCTTCCCGAAAATGCCCGAGTTCGAGCGCATGATCTCCGCCGCCGGATTCTCGCAAACTCGCGTTGAACCGATTCTCGGGGGGCTCGTCGCGATCCACAGCGGCTGGAAAATTTGACCACTTCGGTCACGCACCTGTGGCGGCTGCTCAAATGGGGCCGCACGCTTGCTCGCTATGGAGCGCTGCAGGGGATCGAGCGCGATTCGCTGACCCCGACTGCGGTCCGCCAGCTGCTCCGCCTCGCCCGCTTCGGCCTTCGCCAGCCCGCCGAGCCCGACTATGCCGCCGCGCTCCAGGCAATCGGCCCCGCCGCGATCAAGCTTGGCCAGGCGCTCGCCACGCGCCCCGACCTTGTCGGCGAAGCCGCCGCGAAGAATCTCATCCAGCTCCAGGATTCGCTTCCCCCCGTCGCCTTTTCCGAAATCCGCAAGGCAATCGAGAAGGGGCTCGACGCCCCGCTCGAAGACCTGTTTCAGTCGATCGACGAAGTGCCCGTCGGCGCCGCCTCGATCGCGCAGGTCCACAAGGCGGTCACCACCGAGGGCCGCACCGTGGCGGTCAAGGTGCTCCGCCCGGGTATCGAGGAGGAATTCGCCCGCGCGCTCGAGACGTATGAGTGGGCCGCGGCGCATGTCGAATTGCTCGGCGGCGAGGCCGAGCGCCTCCGCCCGCGGCTGGTCGTCGCGCACTTCAAGCAGTGGACACGCCGCGAACTCGACCTCCAGCGCGAAGCTGCCAGTGCGTCCGAACTGCGTGAAACGATGGTCGCCGAACCCGGCTTCTACGTCCCCGAGATCGACTGGAGCCGCTCCGCCCGCCGCGTGATGACGCTCGAATGGATCGACGGCATCAAGCTTACCCGCCGCGACGAGCTCATCGCCGCCGGTCACGACCCCAAGGCGCTCGCGACGATCCTGATCCGCGCTTTCCTGCGGCAGGCGGTGGTCGACGGTTTCTTCCACGCCGACCTTCACCAGGGCAATTTGTTCGCGCTGCCCGACGGCCGCCTCGCCGCGATCGACTTCGGCATCATGGGCCGCATCGACCGCCGCGCACGCATGTGGCTCGCCGAGATTTTGTACGGCCTCATCACCGGCAATTATCAGCGCGTCGCCGAAATCCATTTCGAGGCCCAGTACGTCCCCGCGCATCACAACGTTGCCGAATTCGCAACCGCGCTCCGCGCTGTCGGAGAGCCCATCCGCGGGCTCCCGGTCAAACAGATCAGCGTCGGTCGAATGCTTGAGGGCCTGTTCGCGATCACCCGCGATTTCGACATGCCGACCCAGCCGCATTTACTCTTGCTGCAAAAGACGATGGTCATGGAGGAAGGGGTCGCAACCGCGCTCGATCCGGATATCAATATGTGGGAAGCGGCCGAGCCGTTCCTGCGCGAATGGTTGCGTGGCGAGCTCGGGCCCGAAGCGCAGGTTGCCGATTCGATTGTCGAGCTTGTCCGCACGGCCAAGCTCATCCCCGAACTGATCAAACGCCTCGATGTGCTGTTGCCGGCGAAGGGCGCCGCTCCCCCGCTCCCGCCCCTCGTCGAAGTCGCGGTCATCACGCGCCCGCCGCTGCTTGGCTATGCCGTGGTTGCGATACTGGCTGCGGTCGCTGGTGCCGCTGCCGTGCTGTTATTGTCCTGAAATTCTCCGTGCGGACGCGCTTTTCCGGCTGGAGCAGCGGGCCACGCGCGATCGTCCTGGCGCTGCTTGTCGTCGCGACGCTGGGCATGGCGGCTCTAGCGACGAGGCCCTCTTCCGGACCGACCTTGCGCTCGGCCGAAGTCGGGCAGACCGACGCCGCGCTTTACCGAGCGATCGTCGCCAGAGTCCGCGCCGGCGACAGCTATTACACTGCCGCCGCTGCATCGCTGCGTGAAGGCCACTATCCGCTCCGCCCGTTCATTACCTTCCGCCTTCCGACGCTGACGTGGCTTCAGGTCATTTTTGGCGACCGGGCGATCCATCTTGTACAATCGGTGCTTGGAATTGCGGTGTTCATGGCTTGGGGGTTGAGGCTGTGGCCCGAACTGCCGCGCCCGATCCTGGCTTTCGCCCTGCTCCTCTTATGGGTCGGAATAATCGGGGTGATCGAGCCGACGTCAGGACTGTTCGGCGAAAGCTGGTCGGCGATGCTGATCGCGCTGGCCATCGCACTGGATCGCCCCAAATGGTTTCCGGCCGCAATCCTGGCGGGGCTGGCCGCGATGCTGTTGCGCGAACTCGCCGCGCTGGCGATCGTGGCGTTTGCGTCGATCGCGCTGATAACCGGGCGCCGGCGAGAAGCCTTGGCGTGGCTCGCTACAATCGCCGTTTTTGGCGTCGTGGTCGTCTTGCACGCATATCAAGTCGCGGCGGTGGTCCGGCCCGATGATCTCGTTTCGCCGGGCTGGGCGGGGATGATGGGACCAAGCTATTTTCTTCGGGCGTTGGCGACCGTCACGCCGCTCGGGATGCTGCCCGGTGCGCTGGCGAGCGCGTTGCTGATCCTGTCCTGGTTCGGGTGGTGGTCGATCCCGGCAGACTGGGCGTTGCCCCCGGCGCTGGTGATTGGCGGCTATGGCATGCTCATCGCTCTGTTCGCGCGGGCCGACACCTTCTATTGGGCGATGATGGCGGCGCCCCTCTCGCTTGTCGGACTCGCGTTCGTCCCAGCCGCGCTGCGCGACCTTGTTCGCCCCGCGCCCAAAGCTTTGGCGTGAGCCGTATCCTGCTCATCGTCGGCGGAGGAATCGCCGCCTACAAGGCGAGCGAGCTCATCCGGCTGTTCCGCAAGGGCGGGCATGAGGTGACCCCGGTCCTCACCGCGGGCGGAGCGCATTTCGTGACGCCGATGACGCTGGCGGCGCTGGCCGAGAACCCGGTCTATACCTCGCTGTGGGACCTCAAGGATGAGAGCGAGATGGGGCACATCCAGCTGTCACGCGCGGCCGACATCGTGCTGGTGTGTCCGGCAACGGCGGACCTGCTGGCGAAGATGGCGGCCGGAGTGGCGGACGACCTCGCGACGACGCTGCTGCTCGCGACCGACAAGCCAGTGGTCGTCGCACCGGCGATGAATGTGCGGATGTGGCTCCACCCCGCGACGCAGCGCAATCTGGCGCGGCTCAAGGCCGATGGAATCATGGTGATCGAACCCGATGAGGGCGCGATGGCGTGCGGTGAGTTTGGCCCGGGGCGACTGGCCGAGCCCACCGAAATCGCCCGTTTCATCGAACAAAGTTTCCCGCTCGTGCCGGGCGAAATCGCGACACCGCTGCTGTCCGGTCCTTTGGCGGGAACCCATATCCTCGTCACCGCCGGGCCGACTCACGAACCGATCGACCCCGTCCGCGTCATCGCCAATCGCTCGTCGGGCAAGCAGGGGTTTGCGATTGCCGCCGCCGCCGCCGAGGCTGGCGCGCGCGTCACCCTCATCGCCGGGCCGGTCGCGCTGCCGACACCCGGCGGCGTGGCACGGATCGATGTCGAGACCGCCGAGCAGATGGCTGCGGCGGTCGAGGCGGCACTGCCCGCCGATGTCGCGATCCTCGTCGCGGCGGTCGCCGACTGGAAGGTCGCGGCGTCACCGGTCAAGTTGAAGAAGGGCGACGGCCCGCCGACGCTGAGCTTCGCCCCCAATCCCGACATCCTCGCGACTCTCGCCA